>CBHWDR010000797.1:0-1524 GCA_966112575.1 uncultured Chitinophagales bacterium | reverse complement strand
TGGATCGCAGCCTGAACCTGAGCCGCCGTTCCCGTGACCGTGTAGCTGCCGGCGGAAGGAACGTTCACGCTGTAGTCCATCCAATCCCCGGTATCCTGCCAGCCTACATTCAGGCCGCCGCCTTCATCGTTCGTGCCTTCGGTCTGGATGCCGCTCATCTGCGTAAAGCTCTCGGCTTCGATGCGCGTGCCGGTGCCCGTGCCTGTGGTGGGCGCGGCGTTGACCGTCACGGCCACATCGCTGAATGCGGTTGCACCTCCATTATCGGTAGCAGTGAGGCGGAACACATAGCTGCCCTGCGTAAGGCCGGTAATATTGGTCTGTGCCGCCGCCGGTGAAGCGATCGTGGCTGTGGGTCCGCTGACCTTGGTCCAGGCGTATGATGCGATGCTGCCGTCGTTGTCGGTAGCCGTACCGGAAAGCGACACGGTGTTGGCCGGAAGGGTGATCGTTTGCGGTGCACCTGCATTTACTGTGGGCGGCTGGTTGGCCGGTGTTGTTGAACCATCGCCGATCTCCATCCAGTTGAAGTTCCAGCCTCCAGAAGAGATCGTGGTGTAAATACGAAGGGTTTGCTGACCGGCCGGCAGGTAACATTGGGTGCTTACTGTAGCCCAATTCTGGAAATTGCCGGTTGAACTCAGCACCATAGCGGCTATGGCACCGCGGCTATTGCGTACCTGAAAATGTACATTGTTGAACGGCGTCGCTACGCGGAAGCGCAGCGTATAGGTACCCGCTGCCGGCACATTTACGACATAATCCATCCAGTCTCCGGTATCCTGCCAGCCTACGTTCAGCCCACCACCGGCATCAAGCGTATTCTCGGTTTGCACGCCATTCATGGCTGCGTAATTCTCGGCTTCGATATGGAGTTGAACAGGAGCAGGCGCGCCCTGGCGGATAATCACCGGGATCCGGGACCATTCAGACCACCATCCGTTCCGCATCACCCGTACCTGATAGACGCCGGGGGCCGTGGCGGTAATCTGGTTGGTCGTAGCGCCGGTGAGCGCTACCCCGTCTTTTCGCCATTCGTAACCGGAGAACCCGGGAGCAACACCGATGATCGCGTTTACCGGCTCCGTCGCCTGGAACTGGGTTTTACCGAACAGCGCCCAGGGATTGGATGCATAGGCCCGGTTGATGAAGGGCCAGAAATCCGGCTCATTCCAGGTCGCATCCCAGGTGTTGTGGTCGGCATTCGGATAGAAATAGCGTTTATACTGCGCACCTGCGCCCAGGTAAGCCTGGGTGTTGTTGTTGCCCACGGTCGGGGTAGGGTTAGGATCCAAACCGCCATTCGAATACCAGAAAGGCGTGAACTTCAGTTTATTGATCATCTCGCTGGCGGTGAAATCACCGGGAGGCGACATGCTGATGATTCCGTTCACATAAGCCGGGTTATCCAGGAACATGTTGATGGAGGCGATGCCGCCCGAAGAAAGACCGTTGTCCACCACCTGGAAAGGGTCCAGCTTGTTGTTAGCGACCATATAATCAAGGATCTCGCGGATTACCTGG
>CBHWDR010000796.1:0-1525 GCA_966112575.1 uncultured Chitinophagales bacterium | reverse complement strand
TGGAGGGATGAGCAGAGGAAAAGACCGCCCCTTACCTAAAAGACACAAGCACAGAGCCGACCAAAGCAATTTCTTCGCGTTCCTTTCTCTCTACGCCCGGGTGACAAAAAACTCTCGCACCCCGCCAACAGCACCGACCTAAGGAAATACTATCCGTGCAAATCCGTTCTATCCATTTAATTCCGTGTTCTTTCTCTCCCCACAAGGTCACTGAAATGCTTTTTTTTCTTCACGAAGTACTCCCAGACCACGTTCCCCCGGAACACGCCTTTCAACGAAGCCATCGGCCGTCGGTGAGAAGGATACCAGTCGCGCGGGCCGGTGAAGAGCCAGCCGAAGAAGGCGAAGTGCGCGCGGAGCACGGCACGGAAGAAACCGAAGTCACCCGTCAGCAGGGCGCGGACCGCTGATACCTGGTCGAGTGCGAGGCGAAAGGGTTGCTTCCACCATTTCTCCGAGAGCGGCAGGTTTTTCCAGAGAATGATCTGGTTGTTGCGGAAGTTGAGGAAGGTCTTGCGGGAATTACCTTGGGGAAGCGTGCCTCCCCCCACATGGTAGACCACCGATGCGGGACAGCACCAGACCTCTTTGCCCAGCTGTTGCATGCGCCAGCAGAGGTCGATCTCTTCCTGGTGCGCGAAGAGAAATTCATCGAAACCCTTCAGCTCGCGGTAGACCGCAGCACGTACCACGAGCGCCGCGCCGCTGGCCCAGAAGACCGGTTGCGCATCGTTGTATTGCGCATGATCCTGTTCGCAGATGTCGAAGACGCGGCCGCGGGCAAACGGGTAGCCATAGGCATCGATCCACCCCCCGGCGCCGCCGGCATACTCGAAGCGCTGCCGGTCGCTCCAGGTGAGGATCTTGGGCTGGCAGGCAACGATGCGCCTGTTGGAATCCATCAGGTCAATGATCGGCTCCAGCCAGCCCGGAGTCACCTCCACATCGGAATTGAGGAGCACGAAATAATCCGCTTCCACCTGCCGGAGGGCTTCGTTATAGCCTTTTGCGAAACCATAATTGCGGTCCAGCAGGATCTGTTCCACCTCCGGATAGTGCCTGCTCAAAAAGGCAAGCGAATCATCGGTGGAGGCATTATCGGCCACGATCACCCGCAGATGGGCATAGGTAGTTGCCAGCACCGAAGGCAGGAACTGCTCGAGGAATTTCTTTCCGTTCCAGTTGAGGATCACGATGGCAACGCGGGGCGGCAATGGGGCTTTTTGCGAAGATAGGAGTTGGGGGTTATGGTAATAAGGTATTATGGTATTATGGGATTGGGGGATTGAGGGATTTGGGATCTTTCTGATAGAACTTAGTTGCCCCGGTCTTTAGACCGGGGTTAAAGGCTGCTGTTGAATTCGGGGCTTTAGCCCCCTCCTTCCACTCCAACATTTCCCAATTTTCAAAATCTCAAAATCCAAAAATCACAAAATCACAAAATCTCCTCCGGATGGATATATCTTCGGAACATGGTCCGTCAATGGTTTACCTGGCGTGTGTTGCTCGCTTTTATTGCGATCCT
>CBHWDR010000795.1:0-1543 GCA_966112575.1 uncultured Chitinophagales bacterium | reverse complement strand
CGATTGCTGATGGGTTTTCAGGATCATCACCACCTCTTCCATGGAAGTATTTCCGGCCCGTTCACCAATCCCATTGATGGTGCATTCCACCTGGCGGGCACCATTCTGCACTCCCGAAATCGAATTTGCCGTGGCCAGTCCGAGGTCATTGTGACAATGCACCGAAATGATCGCTTTATGAATGTTTCGGACGTTTTCTTTCAGATATTTGATCTTGGCCCCATACTGATCCGGCATACAGTATCCGTTTGTATCCGGGATATTCACTACCGTAGCCCCGGCAGCTATTACCGATTCAATCATGTGTGCAAGAAACTTGATATCGGCCCGGCCAGCATCTTCGGCGTAGAATTCCACATCTTCAACATACTTCTTGGCATACTTCACGGCCTCAACGCCGCGCTCCAGGATCTCTTCGCGGGTGCTGTTGAATTTGTATTTAATATGCATGTCCGAAGCGCCGATACCGGTGTGGATCCTCGGTCTTTTGGCAAACTTCAAAGCTTCTGCCGCAACATCGATGTCGTTCTTGTTTGCCCGCGTCAAGGCGCAGATGATAGGTTCGCGGACTGCGGTTGAGAGTTCGATCACACTTTGGAAATCACCCGGGCTCGAGACCGGAAAACCTGCTTCGATTACATCCACCCCCAGCGTCTCAAGTGCCAGCGCAATTTCTATTTTTTCTGCCGTGTTTAGCTGGCACCCGGGCACCTGCTCTCCGTCCCGTAAGGTCGTATCAAAAATGAATACTTTGTTCGGATCATGTAGCATACGTTTCGATATTAAATGGATACTGATTGGTGTAATAATTCAAGAACTTTCTCGCCCATTGCATGGGTGCCCAGGATCAGGGAAGGATCTGTGGTGGTGCTGGCAATATCAGCTGTACGATAGCCTTGTTTCAGCACCTCATCTACTGATGCATACACCCGCTTTGCTTCTTCCTTAAGCCTAAAGCTGATCTCCAGCATAAGTGCTGCCGAAAGGATGGAGGCCAGTGGATTGGCGATGTCTTTACCGGCAATATCGTGGGCAGAGCCATGGATCGGTTCGAAGAAGCCACTTCCTTCGCCCACTGAAGCGGAAGCCAGCATCCCCATGGAGCCCGCAATCTGTGAGGCTTCATCCGTCAAGATGTCTCCGAACAAATTGGCCGTCAGGACCACATCGAATTTTTTGGGATTCTTGATCAGCTGCATGGCCGCATTATCGACGAACATGTGCTCGGTTTCAACATCGGGATAGGATTTGGCAACTTCCTGGACGGTTTCGCGCCATAACCGGGAACTTTCCAGAACATTGGCCTTATCTACAGAACACAGTCGCTTGCTTCGTGCCCGGGCAGCTTCAAACGCTTTTATCGCTATGCGTTCCACTTCGTACCGGTGGTAGATCATCAGGTCCGATGCCGTGTTCCGGTCTTCCGAGCGCCTTTTCTCTCCGAAATACACATCTCCGGTGAGCTCGCGAAAAAACAGGATATCTGTACCGCGCAGGATTTCCGGTTTCAGACTTGAAGCATCCAGTAATTCATCAAAAAGCA
>CBHWDR010000794.1:0-1546 GCA_966112575.1 uncultured Chitinophagales bacterium | reverse complement strand
ATACAAATCAATATGGCAAAACAACTGTTTTTCGAAACTGATGCCCGTAATACAATGAAGAAAGGCGTAGACGTTCTGGCCAATGCCGTACGTGTTACCCTCGGTCCCAAAGGCCGCAACGTGGTGATCGAAAAGAAATTCGGTGCGCCTTCCGTAACCAAGGATGGTGTATCGGTAGCAAAAGAGATCGAACTGGAAGATCCCATTGAGAACATGGGTGCCCAGATGGTAAAAGAAGTAGCGTCCAAAACTGCGGACGTAGCCGGCGACGGTACCACTACGGCTACTGTTCTTGCCCAGGCGATCATCACTGAAGGTCTGAAGAACGTAGCTGCAGGCGCCAACCCCATGGACCTGAAGCGCGGTATCGATAAGGCCGTGAAGCTGGTAGTGGAAAACCTCCGCTCGCAGAGCCAGACCGTTGGCAACGATAACAAGAAGATCGAGCAGGTAGCTACGATCTCTGCCAATAACGACAGCGAGATCGGCAAGCTCATCGCCGAAGCAATGCAGAAAGTAACTAAGGACGGTGTGATCACCATCGAGGAAGCAAAAGGCATCGAAACTACGGTTGACGTGGTAGAAGGCATGCAGTTCGACCGCGGTTATATCTCTCCTTACTTCGTTACGAACAGCGAGAAGATGGAAGCCGAGCTCGACAATCCCTTCATCCTGATCTACGACAAGAAGATCTCTTCGATGAAGGACATCCTGCACATCCTGGAGAAAGTGGCCCAGCAAGGCGCGCCGCTCCTGATCATCTCGGAAGACCTCGAAGGCGAAGCCCTGGCTACCCTCGTGGTGAACAAGCTCCGCGGCACCCTGAAAGTTGCTGCCGTTAAAGCCCCGGGCTTTGGCGACCGCCGCAAGGAAATGCTTCAGGACATCGCTATCCTCACCAAGGGTATCGTGATCTCCGAAGAGCAGGGCTACAAGCTCGAGAACGCCGACCTTACCTACCTCGGTAAAGCCGAGCGCGTGGTGATCGACAAAGACAACACGACCGTTGTTGGTGGCCGTGGCGAAAAAGAAGCCATCACCGCCCGCATCAACCAGATCAAATCCCAGATCGAGAATACGACTTCCGATTACGACCGCGAGAAGCTCCAGGAGCGCCTGGCCAAGCTGAGCGGTGGTGTGGCCGTACTGAACGTAGGCGCTGCTACTGAAGTGGAAATGAAAGAAAAGAAAGACCGCGTGGACGACGCCCTGCATGCTACCCGTGCTGCCGTTGAAGAAGGAATCGTTCCCGGTGGCGGTGTAGCCTATGTTCGCGCCATCGAAGCGCTGGACACGGTGGATACCCGCAATGCCGACGAAGCTACAGGTGTACAGATCGTGCGTCGCTCGCTGGAAGAGCCCCTGCGCCGGATCGTTGAGAACTGCGGTATCGAAGGTTCCGTAGTGGTTAACAAGGTGCGCGATGGCAAGGCCGACTACGGTTTCAATACCCGCGAAGAGAAGTATGAGAACCTCATCGCCGCAGGCGTGATCGACCCGACCAAGGTGAGCCGCGTTGCCCTTGAGAACGCTGCTTCGATCGCCG
>CBHWDR010000793.1:0-1547 GCA_966112575.1 uncultured Chitinophagales bacterium | reverse complement strand
CGCTCCAGCTCACCTTTATCCAGGTCGTAGCGGTAAATGCCATAACCAAAATTCTTCCGTGGATGCGCAAAACGGACCAGCGAGTCCTTGCGCATCTTTTCCGACTCCTGCGCATCTGCCGGCACGATATGGAAAACGAAGGGATAGCCGTTTTCGTAGAACACGATGCCCGAATGCGAATAGGATTTATCCTCCCGGTTGAAGTTGCGGATGAACTGGGACGTAAAGTCCTGGCCGCTGCGCAGCACAAGGTCGCCGTCGCGTACGAGGGCCATTCCTTCGCTGATGAGGGCCAGGGCCGGCGCGTAGGGATCCGGCTCGGGCGCGGGGAGGGGCTTGGGATCGCGGATGGTGCAGGCCCCAAGCGGGAAGAGCGCGATCAGGCAGATCGTCCGGAACAGGTTCATGTGGCTAAAAATAAAAAAGCTAACTCCAGTGGAGTTAGCTTTTCGATGAAGCAGGTGTATTTACTTGCTGATGAATTCGAATTGGTCGATGCCGATCGCGTTGGAGTTGGCTCCGTTCGGTCCGCCGTTGGACACGAAGTAGCGGAAGGCCACCCGGCGCTTTACCGGGGCGGGCAGGCCCGACACCGTCAGCTCGTATTTGCGCCAGGTCTGGGGATAGCCCGTGGTGGCACTGGTGCTGAGCGTGGGGTTGATGTCGAGCAGCAGGGTGGTGAACTTGCCCACCGAGGCTTCCGTGATCCCGACATCCGTGCTGTTGTCGGTCGGGTTGAGACGAACCTGCATGCGGTCGGCGAAGGTGCTGCCTGCGTAAGTCCGCGTGTAGAAGGAGATCACGTCGCCGTTCTTCATATCCAGTTCCGGGGAGATCATCCACGAGCTCAGCGTAGCGATCTCGTTGCCCGAAGCATAGCCGGCAAAGATGTACTCGTCACCGGAGGATTTGTAAGAATAGGCGGGGAAGCCGTCGGGACCGAACTTACCGCTTTCGTACACGCCCTGTTGCCAGGTGGCGGCACCCTGCGGACGGCTGTTGTTCGCAAAGGCCCAGCCTTTCTGGTACAGCTTCGTAACGGTATCGAAGTCTTCGCGCATGGATTTCGACACTACGGGCGTGGCGGGTACATAGTCCTTTTCACAACCGTAGATGAGCGTTGCCATGGCCAGTGCGAAAGCTCCGCTGAAGAGGATGGAATATCGTTTCATAATAAGCAGTTGGTCGGTTTATTTTTTACCAATATAAGCTACGCTGTCGATGCCCACACCGTTGCCTGCCCCGTTGGAGCCGGCGCCATGCAGGAAATAACGGAAGGCGAAATGTCCCTTGGTCGGTCCGTTGAGCCCCCAGATCGTGGCTTCAAAGCGGGTCCAGCCACCCGGGTAGGCGGTTGGAGAGGGAGCAGCCGGGTCATATTCTTCCTCGGCAGCGTTGATGTCGACCAGGACCTCCGAGAAATTACCGGCATCTTCACCTTTTCCGGTGATGATGTCTTCGCTTTTGCTGTGGCGCAGCTGCAGGCGGCAACCCCAGTCGGTGCCGTTGGTCTCATCCACCGCGGTCTTGGTGTAGAACACGATCTT
>CBHWDR010000792.1:0-1550 GCA_966112575.1 uncultured Chitinophagales bacterium | reverse complement strand
GTAGCCATCCTCTTCGGCATAACGGAAACCATTGCCGCGGTGGCGGCCTTCACTCGGACGATAATCCGTATGCGCATCCAGGTTCACTGCATTGATCTGGGCGAGCTGCGTGGCGCCCCGCTGGTGCAGTCCTTTCGAGCTGCCCTTGATGAGCGGATACGCATTATTGTGGCCACCGCCAATGGCAATGGGGATCTTGCCGGCGGCGGTGATCAGCTTAGCCAGGCCTTCTACTTCCTCGTCGATCCCATTCACGGCATGCCGGTAGGCTTCCGTCTTCTCTTCATTGTTATGCGCGTGGTGGTCGATCAGGTATTGCACATCGCCGAAGTCGAAATGGCCAAGCAGGGATAATTCTTCTCCGGTCAGGAAATCATTACTCTGGATGTTGAGAAAAGCCTGGAGGAAAGAGAGCCAGGCGGAGCTGGTGCCGCCGATGCCGCAGTTGGCCTGCACGCCGATGTCTTCGGGAATGCCGAATAGAACGAACTGCCCGGGGAGCCTGGCGATCGAAGCAGCCAGGTCTGTTTTTTCTTCCACCACGCTGATCCGCTCGCCAATTTTTGTTTCAAACCGGCGAATGCGCACAAGGGAAAGAAGGTCGCTTTTCGTGTAAACTTTCAGGTGGGTCAGGTTCATCAGGCTGAATTGGGTTAAAAATGAGTTCCGCCGATGCAGCATCTCTACGCGATCAACGCTCCTTCCGCTTGCAAGCCTCAGCTCTCTGAAGTTAGGTGCAAATCTTTTTCAGCAAAAGAATTTTTATGTCAGCCATTCACCGTTGTTCATCACGCGGGCGATGTGGTTTTGTCCGAAGGAATACGGCAAAAAGGTCAGGGACGGGATCTCCCGCGTAAGTATCAGGTTCGCTTTCTTGCCCCTGGCGATACTGCCGGTTTCCCCCTGGAGTTCCAAAGCGAAAGCGCCATTAATCGTTGCTGCGTTAATGGCTTCTTCCGGCAGCATTTTCATCTGGATGCAGCTGAGGGCCACCACGAAATTCATATTGCCCGAGGGCGACGAGCCGGGATTGCAATCGGAGGCCAGTGCAATGGCACAATTGCGTTCGATCAACTGCCGGGCAGGCTGGTAGGCCATCCGCAGGAAGAAAGCAGCCGTAGGCAGCAGCGTGCCGATCGTTGCGGAGCCGGCCAGCGATTCGATCGCCTGTTCATCCATGCTCTCCAGGTGGTCAACCGAAACAGCGCCGAGCTTCACACCCGTTTCCACACCTCGCGAAACGGCCAGCTGATTCGCGTGGATCTTGGGCTTCAATCCATAAGCCATGCCGGCGCGACAAACGCGCTCGGTCTCTTCCGGCGTGAAAAACCCCTGTTCACAAAAAACGTCGATGTAGTCTGCCAGCTGCTCACCCGCGACCAGGGGGAGCATCTCTTCGATGATCAGCCGCAGGTAACCTTCCCGGTCTTCCCGGTACTCGGCAGGGATCGCATGCGCTCCAAGGAAGCTGGCCTTGATCGCCATGCCGCTCTTTTCCCGCAGCTGCCGGATCACCCGCAACATCTTCAGCTCCCCTGCTACCGACAAGC
>CBHWDR010000791.1:0-1555 GCA_966112575.1 uncultured Chitinophagales bacterium | reverse complement strand
CGGCCGGTACTTCGCCTGCTGGAAGAGGTCTCGGGGCGGGGTGGCCAGGACCTGCTGGGGCGTGAGCTTGGGATTGGCCTCTGCAAACTTTTTCACGATGCGCCAGCCGATCCATTGCCCGATATTGCCCGGCGAGGTGCCCGGCATGATGGTCTGGGTAGTCGGGTTTTCCCCCACATATTCCTGGATGTTCCGCACATCGATCGTATAAACGTCGGGGTTATTGCGAAGGAAAGCGCTCCAGATATTGCCTTCGTTCTCGGCGCACCAGTCGAGCTGCTTGCCCGTGTAGAAGGTCTTCAGGCTGTCGTGCGCATCTGGCAGGAAGAGGTCGAGCAGGTACCATTGCTTTCCTTTTTCGATTATCTGCTCAATGAGCGCGCTGGTTTCCGACTTGTCGGGATAGAGATCATCCACCACGCTGCGCATGCAGTTGGCGGCAATGTATTCTTCGTCGAACCGGCGGGTGATGAACTCGGGGAACTCGTTCCGGATCTCCGGGTCGTCATAAGCGCTGAAACGCTTGCCCGCGTATTGCTGGAGCCCGATGCCGAGGTAGTTGGGCGTGATGATGGAGCCGGGCGCCTTGAGGTCGGCAATGTAGGTGATCACACCAGGCACGGAATATTGGGGATAATAGAACTTGACGTGTTTCAGTCCGTTCTCGATCTCTTTTTCCACGCTGCCCAGGGTCTTGTATCGGGCCTGGAGCGAGTCGTAAAGCCAGCGGTAGCTGCGCAGCATCATCCGTACCACTTCCTGCCCGGAAGGACCCACTTGCAGGGCGCCGTTATTGGCGCTGAGGTCGGGGATGAGCAGCAGGTCGTTGAAATAGAGCGTGGCGAAATGCGGGTATTTTTTGCCCAGTTCCACCAGGCCTTCGCTCAGGCGGTTGGTATCCAGCTTGAAGAAGTCCTGCTCGAAGCGTTCGACCTGCACGTCGACCTTGATGTCGGAGACGTCCGGGCCGCGGCGCGACTGAGAGCAGGAGGAGAAGAGGAGCACTCCGGCCAGAAGGGCCAGCGAGGTTGGCAATAAAGATCGCATAAGGGGAAACGAGGTTGGCTTTTAATTATTACGGAAATTTGGACGTTGTTATTGAATTTAACCAAGAGTATGAAAATTTTCCTGGCGCAGCAAAATTACCACATCGGCAATTTCGAAGAGAATGAACGCAAGATCCTCGAGGGTATCGACCGGGGCAGGGCTGCCGGGGCCGACCTGGTCCTGTTCCCGGAACTGAGCATCTGCGGCTACCCGCCACGGGATTTTCTTGATTTCTCCGACTTCATCCGGAAATGTTATGAAACCCTTGACCGAATCAAGGTGCATACAAAGGACATCGGGGTGCTGGTAGGCAGCCCGGCCCGCAATCCTTCCCGGGAAGGGAAAGACCTGTTCAATGCCGCTTTTCTCCTGCATGAAGGCGAAGTGAAAGCCGAGATCCACAAGACCCTGCTGCCCACCTATGATGTATTTGATGAGTACCGCTATTTCGAGCCGGCCTGGGAATGGAAGTGTATCCCCTTCAAAGGAAAGAAGCTGGCGGTGACCA
>CBHWDR010000790.1:0-1564 GCA_966112575.1 uncultured Chitinophagales bacterium | reverse complement strand
CAGGTCATTGCTCGGGCCTTCACTGAAGCCATCCACCATTTTCCGCATCATCAGCGAAAAGAAGATGAGTCCGGCAAAAACCGCCAGCATGTTGAGGGCACCACTGGAAGGCTTCATCAGGTGCCGTTTCCAGACGGGCAGGTCGCGTTTGGAAGGCTTGCGCAGACGCTCGGGAAAGAGCTCAGGCGAAAGCGATACGGGTTCGAGGAATCCGGCATCGGTTGGAGTGAGGGGGGCGGAAGTGCAGCGTGAAAGGCGGGCAGCTTCCCGCTCCTCGTAGCTCTCTTCACGCACGAAGGGAGCCAGTTCGGCGAGCTCCCCGGGATAATTCCAGGAATTGCGGCCATCCTCCACCCATACGAGGTCCCGCGGCCGCAGGGTCATTCGTTCCATCTCCGCCAGCGTCCAGGGGCCCGACTGACGGTTATCACGCAAGAGCAGGTACATATTCATAGCTCGTTTCTCCTGCCTTTACCGGTTAAAATACCGTGCCTGACGGGGTGCCGGGAAGAAGCCCGGAAATTGGGGATAAATGGGGCAAAAAACCCATGGTAACAAGGTGCTAAAATCGCTTGCGAACTCAGGTTTACCGGTCTAAAAAAGGTACATTTGCGGACCTCAAAATTTGCACAAACAAGCTGAACGAATGGAAGATAATTTTCAACCCCAGGAAACGAGCGATACGAACCGGATCATACCGGTGAATATCGAGGAGCAGATGAAGACCGCGTACATCGACTATTCCATGTCGGTGATCGTGGGCCGCGCGCTCCCCGACGTTCGTGATGGCCTGAAGCCCGTGCATCGCCGGATCCTCTTTGCGATGAACGACATGGGCATGTATCACAACCGCCCCTTCAAGAAATCCGCCCGTATCGTTGGTGAAGTACTGGGTAAGTACCACCCGCACGGCGATTCCTCCGTATACGATGCCATGGTGCGTATGGCTCAGGAATGGAGCATGCGCTACGTGCTGATCGACCGGCAGGGCAACTTCGGCAACCAGGACGGCGACGGACCGGCAGCCATGCGTTACACTGAAGCCCGTATGCACCGGATGGCCGAGGCCATGCTGCAGGATATCGATAAAGACACGGTCGACTTCCAGCTCAACTTCGACGACTCGCTGGAGGAACCCAGCGTGCTCCCGACCCGCATTCCCCAGCTCCTGGTGAACGGTTCCTCGGGTATCGCCGTTGGTATGGCCACCAATATGCTGCCCCATAACCTCAACGAGGTGGTGGATGGCTGCGTGGCCTATATCGACAACCGCGAGATCACGATCGATGAGCTGATGCAATACGTAAAAGCTCCCGACTTCCCCACGGGTGGAACCATCTACGGCATGGAAGGCGTGAAAGCCGGTTTCTATTTCGGCCGTGGCCGCGTGGTGCTGCGGGGCAAGATGCACGTAGAAACGAAAGCCAGCGGCAGGGAACAGATCATCGTAACCGAAGTGCCTTACCAGGTGAACCGTGACGCGCTCTGCGACCGCATCGGCCAGCTGGTAAATGATAAGACCATCGAAGGCGTTGCACATGTAAACAACGAAAGTAACATGCGC
>CBHWDR010000789.1:0-1564 GCA_966112575.1 uncultured Chitinophagales bacterium | reverse complement strand
GGCGGGCGCGGATCTGCTCGACCGTCCCGTGGATCAGCAAGGTCACCTCATGCCCTTGTTCCTCCAGCATCATGGCGAGGTTCACGATGGCACGCTCGGTACCGCCGGGATGATCCATACGGGAACAGACAAGCAGAACGGAAGGGAGTTGCAACATCAGGCGGCGGGTTTGCGTCGTGAAATTAGGGAGGCCAGGAATACGAGGATCTCGCGGGCCACCGGGTTGCGGAAGAGCAGGAGCTGAATCAAGCCATAAGCAAGCCCGCAGGCGGCCAGCTGCAATCCGAAGACCAGGAAGACCTGCTCACTGAGCCCGCGGCAAAAGAGGACGATCGGAAAAAAAAGAAGGGAGGTCAGCACAGGTTGCCAGAACTGCGCGAACCGGGTTTGCAGGCGCACTTTCCGGAGCGAACGAAAACCGAGAAAAAGCGCAACAACCGACTCCGCCAACACACAGGACCAGGCGGCGCCTTGCTCGGCAAAGAGCGGGCAGAGGATCAGGTTGGCGGCAATGCTGATCACGCTGCCCAGCAGGATGCCTGCGAGCATGCCTTTCTCTTCTCCAAAAGGCAGGAGTACCTGGATGAAGAAGATATTGGCCAGCCCGATCACCAATGGCAGGATCGAAAGGATCTGCAAGACGGGTATGGAGCCGCTGAAATCCGCGCCTCCGAGCAAAAGAATGATCTCCTTTGCCGTGAGGTAGAAGAATACGCCGAGGGGGATGGTGATCAGCAGCACATACTGCAAGGATTTATTCAACAGCCGCTCGATCTCTTCCTGCTGGCCCTGTTCTACAAGATGCGCCACACGGGGCAGGAGCACCGCTCCCAGGTCGGCTATCAGGTTATGCGCCAGGCGGATGATCTTCAGCGAGGTGGTATAAAAGCCAACGGCCAGGGTGCCGGAAATGAATCCCAGGATCACCGTATCGAAGAAGGTATAGATGCTAAGCGTTACGGAGGTGAGAAAAAACAGAAAGAGGGGACGCAGATGCTTCAGCACCTCCTGCCCCCGGGGCCAGGTGAAGCCGATCCTGCGGGCATATTGAAGATCGATCAGGAGGAGGAGCACATTGGTGCCGATCAGGATGGCGTAATAAAGAATGAAGTCGGTACCCTTGCGTACAAACACAAAAATGAGCACCAGGCTCAGGATCTTCACCAGGAAGGAGCGGCGGGCAAGGAAGGAGAAATCTTCCAGTCCATGGATCAGCCATTCGAGGCCGAATGCCGAGCCGGCGATGGCCACCACGGCAAGCCAGACGAGTGCCCGCTCGGTAAAGTCCTGGTGTTGCAGAAAGACCATCAAACCGAAGAAAAGCAGGCTTATGGCCGTAATGGCCAGGTGAAGGAACAATAATTCCGAGGTCAGTTGACGCAGGCGTTGCGGGTCCTTCCGGACACGGGCTACTTCACGTACACCGTAGAAGGGAATACCGAAGGAAGCAAATAGGATAAAGAACTGCGCGGCATAATCCACGAAGTTGACTTTGCCCACGTTCTCGGGGCCCAGCACACGGGAGATGTAGGGAAATACGATCAGCGGAGCAGCGCTGTAGAGG
>CBHWDR010000788.1:0-1565 GCA_966112575.1 uncultured Chitinophagales bacterium | reverse complement strand
TCCACCAGCATGAAGAAGTGGAGCATAGCCTCAACATCATGGACATGGAAAAAGAGCTGATCATCAAGGCGCTGAAAAAGCACCGGGGCAAACGGAAAGATGCAGCCATGGATTTAGGCATTTCGGAACGCACGCTCTATCGCAAACTCAAGGAATACGACATCGACCAATGAGGAGAACCGCACGTACGATATCTTTCTGCGCAGGCCTGGTGCTGATCCTGGCCATCGTGGCCGGCTGCGGCCGCATCAGCTATGGCTTCAAGGAAAAAGGCCAGCCCAACCTCCTGCTCGACAGTGCAAAGACCGTGCGCGTGGAGTTCATCGAGAACAACGCCCCCTACCGCAACCCGCAGCTCTCCCCTTCCCTGACCGAGCGGCTCCGGCAAAAGCTGCTCCGGCAGACCAAGCTGACACAGACCAATGGGGATGCCGACGTAGTGGTCACCGGCCAGATCACCGACTACTCCGTGACCACGAGCGGGATCTCTGCCGGCAATGGCCAGCGCCAGACTTCGGTGAACCGGCTTACCGTGACCGTTTCCGTTACCCTTACGCCCAGCCGTTCAGGTGCCGATCCCCTGCAGGTCAATGCCTCGCGCAGCTTCGACTTCCCCGCTTCGC
This sequence comes from uncultured Chitinophagales bacterium, assembly GCA_966112575.1. Lineage (GTDB taxonomy): Bacteria > Bacteroidota > Bacteroidia > Chitinophagales > Chitinophagaceae > Flavisolibacter. The sequence continues at coordinate 942 of CBHWDR010000788.1, read as the reverse complement.
AGTCGCTGCAGCAGGCCGAAGGGCAGCTGCTGGAAGAGATGGTCCGCAACCTCACCGATGAGATCTTCAACCAGCTTTTCTCCAACTGGTAAACACCCCAAGTAAATCTGAAACTTCCTATCTTGCCGCAATGAGCGAACGATTCGACTTGCTGGCGCAACAACTCCTCGGGCAACCCGGTGTTGCTGCCTGTTCGCTGGACGAAGTACGCCGCCTGGCCGAACGCTATCCTTATTTCGCACCGGCGCAATTCCTCCTGCTGCGCAAGCTGAAAGAAACCGGCGATGATGAATACACGGCCGTGTTGCAACGCGCGGTCCTGTACTACCCCGACCCGTTGAGCTTCGAATACCTCCTGCATTCCGATCACCTGCAAACGTCCTGGGAGGCACCCCTTCCCGAGTCGCCGGCACCGTTGGCAACCTATGAAGGCATGGCGGAAGCCGCACAGGAACCGGCGCCCGTAGCAGAAGCATCTGCCCTCGAAGCAGAACTGCCCGTCTCCTCGGGCTTCCAGCCGGAATCGGCCAACATGGACCTGCAGTCGGCTGCCGTTGTGGAGTCGATGGACGCAGCCCCTGTAGGTGAGCAGGAAGAGCCGGATGTGGTGGACGAGGAGCAGGCAGAAGTGCCACTGCCGAAGATCGAGCTGCCGCGGATGGATGCGCCACCGGTGGAGCAACCCCTTGCATTCGAACCGTATCATACCGTTGATTATTTCGCGTCACAGGGTATCCGGCTTTCGCTCGAGCAGGCTTCGAACGATAAATTCGGCAAGCAGCTGAAGAGCTTCACCGAATGGCTTCGGGATATGAAACGGCTGCCCGCCACCCAGGCCGCGCCGCAGGTAGACCCGGGCTCGGAGCATAAAGTCGTGCGCCTGGCCGCCGGATCGGTCAACGATTCGCAGGTGGTGACCGAGGCGATGGCGGAGGTCTGGCT
>CBHWDR010000787.1:0-1578 GCA_966112575.1 uncultured Chitinophagales bacterium | reverse complement strand
TGACCTGCCCGTGGCCTATGCCTCCGTTGGCGTCTATGAGGCCCGGGGCGAAAGCGTGCAGCATGCACTTCGGCGCGAGATCGTGCCTTCCGAAGAGGACCTGGAGAAGATGCCCCCGCCGGTAAGCACGAGGCCGAAAGATATCAGGCAGCAGATCCGTACCCGCATTACGCCCCAGGCAACGCCCGACTCGACCAACGCCGTGCAGCTGCGGCTGTACAATGGTTCGCCCCATTTTGTGGAAAAGCTGACGGTCCGGGTCGACTTCTTCCGGGGCGACTCCCTCACCGGCAGTAAAGTACTCACGATCGCCAACCTGAAATCCCATGGCGAGAAGGTGATGCGCGTGGCGCTGCCCGGGCCGGGCATCTGGGTGAAGCCGCATGTCTCCGGCGTGTATTCGCACGAGTACCGCGAAGCTCTGCGCGACTTGTAACGAAGGATTGATCCAACCCATTTCAGGCATTGTCGCCGTTTCGGAAGAAAACCGGTGAAAGCCGGTGATTTTCACCAACGCGCACCCCTACTTTTGTTTCATGAAGCATATTCTCCTGTTCGGCGCCGGCAAGTCGGCCACGGTACTGATCGATCACCTGCTGGCCACGGCTGCGGAAGAGCACTGGCAGGTGACGGTCGTGGACGCCGACCTGGAAGCGGCCCGCCAGAAGATCGGGACCTTTGTTTTCGGCCATGCCCTGAGCTTCGACATCCGGGATGATGAAGCACGCAGCAGGCAGATCGCCGAAGCCGACCTGGTGATCTCCCTTTTGCCGCCCGCGCTGCATATTCTCATCGCCAAAGACTGCATCCGCCTCCGGAAGCACCTGCTCACTGCTTCTTACGTGGATGAGCAGATGAAAGCACTCCGCGGCGAGATCGAGGAAGCGGGGCTCCTGTTCCTATGCGAGATGGGCCTCGACCCGGGCATCGATCATATGAGCGCGAAAAAAATGATCGATCATATCCATTCGGAAGGCGGCGTTATCCGCTCCTTCCTCTCCCACTGCGGCGGGCTCGTAGCGCCCGAGAGCGACGACAACCCCTGGCATTACAAGATCTCCTGGAATCCCCGCAACGTGGTGATGGCGGGCAAGGCCGGCGCGATCTTCCTGAAAGACGGAGCGATCACCGAACTGGAATACAAGGACCTCTTTGCCGAAAAGCGCTACGTGGCCATCCCCGGCGGCGAGGTACTTTGCTGGTATCCCAACCGCGATTCACTGAGCTATATCCCGGTTTACGGCTTATCGGATTGCACCACATTCATCCGCACCACGCTGCGCCATCCCGACTTCATGTACGGCTGGAAGAATATCATCGACCTGAATATGACCGAGGAGAAAGGCCAGTACGAAACGGATGGCAAGACCCTTTCTGCTTTCTTCCACGAGCATATGGAAAAAGCCGGTTTCAGCGAATGGCTGGAGCAAAAGCTGCACGACCAGTTCGACTCTACCAAGAACCTGCTGGCCGAGCTGGTGAACCTGGTGGAGCTGGAACAGAAGGCCCAGGAAAAAGGCGTGGAGCCGGTGGACGAGTTCATGGTGGTCGATGATAACGGCGATCTCAAAAAGATCG
>CBHWDR010000786.1:0-1583 GCA_966112575.1 uncultured Chitinophagales bacterium | reverse complement strand
TTCAAAACAAAATACCAGTTGTAAAAGAAATCAAAGCGGTTGGGAACGAACCGATGAAGTGCCATGCCGATGCCGATCGTTGCAGCGGCAAGCAGGAGCAAGGCAAGAAGCGTTTTGGAGCGACTGCGTTGCCACCCGAAACAGATCAGTGGAGCCAGCAGGTAGAAGCTCATCTCCACCGTTAGCGACCAGGCCTGGGAAACGCCATGCAGGTTGTAGGAATTGGAAAACCCGTGGGTCAGCGTATAGGTAAGTGCGGTGAGGGTGGGGTCTGGGAAGCCGATACTGAGGTATTTGAGCGTGAGAATGACAAGGTAGATTGGGAAGATGCGCGCCAGCCGGATCAGCAGGTACCGGCCGTAGTCGCCGCGCGAACGCAGGGGCTTGTCGGCATACGTATAAGCGATCAGAAATCCGCTGAGTACGAAGAAGAGCGAAACGCCGATGTGGAACTCGTTAAGAAAACGGCTGATCCATGCGGGCAGGTCATCGCGCCAGAACTTGCGGTAATGGTAAAGGAAGACGAGAATGGCGGCGATGGCGCGAATGCCGGTCAGGGCACGAAATCGGTTCACACGAAGGATTTAAATAAAAAACGGATGAGCAAAGTACTCATCCGTTTTCATATTCGTGACCTTGATGTTTAGAGGGTCTTGAGCACGTCGTTCATGCTGCGAACCGCTTCGGCGCTCTTGTTGAAGAGGGCTTGCTCTTCTTCGTTCAGTTTGTAGTCGACGATCTTCTCCCAGCCGTTCTTGCCGATCACTACCGGTACACCCAGGCAGATATCGTTCTGGCCGTATTCGCCTTCCAGCGAAACGCAGCAGGAGAAGAGGCGCTTCTCATCGCGTACGATGCTCTCTACCAGTGCGGCTCCGGCTGCACCCGGTGCATACCAGGCCGAAGTGCCGATGAGCTTCGTGAGGGTTGCGCCGCCCACCATGGTGTCGGCCACCACTTTCTGCTGCTGCTCGGCAGAGAGGAAATGCGAAACGGGGGTGGAGTTCCAGGTCGCATAGCGGATCAGGGGGATCATGGTAGTGTCGCCATGGCCGCCGATCACGGTTGCGTTGAGGTCATTGGGTGAGCAGCCGAGGGCCTGACTCAGGTAGCACTTGAAGCGGGCAGAGTCGAGGATGCCGCCCATGCCGATGATGCGGTTCTTCGGCAGGCCGGTAGCCTGGAGGGTGAGGTAGGTCATCGTATCCATCGGGTTGGAGATCACCACAATGATGGCTTCCGGGGAATGCTTGAGGATGTTCTCCGCTACGGTCTTTACAATATTGGCATTGGTACCGATCAGCTCTTCGCGGGTCATACCGGGCTTGCGGGGGATGCCGGATGTGATCACGACAACGGAGGAGCCGGCGGTCTTGCTGTAATCGTTCGTGCTGCCGGTGATTTTCGTGTCGAAGCCCAGCAGGGCAGCGGTTTGGGTCATGTCGAGGGCTTTGCCTTCGGCCAGTCCTTCCTTGATGTCGAGCAGCACCAGTTCTTCACACAGTTCTTTACGGGCAATGTTATCGGCTACGGTTGCACCTACGGCACCAGCACCTACCACGGTAATTTTCATGTTGGGATTA
>CBHWDR010000785.1:0-1583 GCA_966112575.1 uncultured Chitinophagales bacterium | reverse complement strand
TATGGACTTCGAAGTCATCGGGGGCTCCCTGGGCTCGGTGATGGGTGAGAAATTCAGCCGCGCCGTAGATCATTGTATCGCCCATAATCTTCCCTACATGGTGATCAGCAAGAGCGGTGGCGCCCGGATGATGGAAAGCGCCTTCTCGCTGATGCAGCTCGCCAAGACCTCGGGCAAGCTCTCCGAGCTTTCCGATGCGAAGCTTCCTTATGTATCCCTGCTCACCGACCCTACCTTCGGGGGCATCTCCGCCTCCTTCGGCATGCTGGGTGACCTCAACATCGCCGAGCCGGGTGCGCTGATCGGATTTGCCGGTCCACGCGTGATCAAGGAGACGATCAAGAAAGACCTGCCGCCGGGCTTCCAGCGCAGCGAGTTCATCCTGGAGCACGGATTCCTGGATTTCATCGTCAACCGGAAAGAACTGAAGAACCGGTTGTCCAGCGTACTGACTCTTTTCAAAAACTGATACAGGACCCATCCACCCGGATGGGTTTTCTTTTTGGGGCATTTCGGATATACATGAAAAAATATATCTTGATCCCGATGCGAAACCTATTGTTGCTGCTGCTCTTGCCATTTTTTACCCGTGCGCAGGAACGGGTAGTGACGCTTTCCGATCCTTTCTCCGACCGCCTCTCCAACAACTACAGCTTCATTTCACTGCCCGGTCAGGATGCTTTCGTACTCACCTACCCTGGCCAGTACGGAATTCAGCGGGTGCTCAAGCAAAATGGTTTCCGGGCCATCTCTATCCTTCAGCAGGTTATGGATACCAGCTACGCCCTTGACGGTTTCCGAAAGACGGCAGTGACCGATAAAGAACTGATCCGATTGTATCACCACTACCAGAACTTGGGCGGGGTGTATCACAACAAGGTCCTGCTCGAGGCCATCCAGCACCGGCGCCGGGGGGCGATCTACCTCGTGCGCACCGACCTGCAAAGCGGCGAAAGCCGGATCACGGATACCATCCCTTACGAAGACCCCGATGATCTCCTCTCCTGCATGGCCTATGGCCCGGGACTGAAACTCCTGCTCACCCGGCAGGGAAGTTCCGGCTTCGTGATCTATACGGCAGACATGAGCGGGCAGGTGCGCAAACGGGCGCTGGAAGTTCCCTTTCAACTCGAGCAGCCGGCAACAGACGGACTCCGCACCGGACGGGTGGATGTGGTCTCCGAGCTTTTCTATCCGCGGCGCTTCCGGGTATATGACGACCGCCTGCCTTACCCGGCGCTTTCCGCCACGGGAAGGCTGAAACAATTTGAACAGAAAGAACGGATCGTTTTCCTGGTAGCGACCTCCGATTCCCGCACCGAGGCGTTTATCCTCGACCTGGCCACCGACTCACTGACGCAGCGGAGTTTTTCGCAGACCGGTCAAAAAAAGTATTCAAAGGTGACGAATGCCTTCCTCATCGATACCCTGTTGGTTACGGCCCATGGAGATGAAGAAGCCCTGAACCTGGAATATTTCCACCTGCTCAGCGGCCGTCGCCTTGGCGCGCAGGTGATCGATGAAGCCACGCTGTCCGGCCAAACGACCGCCAGCATCGAAAAACGCGGCGATTTCTGGACTCG
>CBHWDR010000784.1:0-1593 GCA_966112575.1 uncultured Chitinophagales bacterium | reverse complement strand
ATGGCAGAATCAAAAAAAAACCTCTTCGAGTATACCGAAGACAGCATCAAAAGTCTCGACTGGAAAGAGCACATCCGCCTCCGCCCGGGCATGTATATCGGTAAGCTGGGCGATGGATCTTCCCCCGACGATGGTATCTATGTATTGGTAAAGGAGGTCGTCGACAACTGTATCGACGAATACACCATGGGCCATGGAAAGACGATCGAGATCCGGATCGACAAGACCACGGTTTCGGTGCGCGACTACGGCCGCGGCATTCCCCTTGGTAAAGTGGTGGACGTGGTGAGCAAGATCAACACCGGCGCCAAGTACGACTCCAAGGTATTCCAGAAGTCCGTAGGCCTGAACGGCGTGGGTACCAAGGCCGTGAACGCCCTCTCCAGCTATTTCAAAGTCTCCTCCTTCCGGGACGGCAAGGTGAAGACCGCCGAATTCGACCGCGGTAACCTCACCCAGGAGCATAAGGAGGCCAAAGCCAGTGAGGAGAATGGAACCTTCGTGACCTTCACGCCCGACGACACCATCTTCAAGCACTATCATTTCATTCCCGAATACCTCGAGAAGCAGATCTGGAATTACTGCTTCCTCAATGCCGGACTGAAGATCCTCTTCAACGGCAAGAGCTACATCTCCCGCAATGGCCTGCTCGACCTCCTGGTCCGCAATACCAATGCCGACACCAACCCGGAAACGATCCGCTACCCGATCATCCACCTCCGGGGCGAGGACATTGAAGTAGCGCTGACCCATAACAATGATTACGGCGAGGACTACTACAGCTTCGTCAACGGCCAGCATACCACCCAGGGCGGTACCCACCAGCAGGCCTTCCGCGAAGCCTATGTGAAGGTGATCCGCGATTTCTTCAAGAAAGACTACGAAGCCTCGGATATCCGCCAGTCGATCGTAGCGGCCGTATCGGTTCGCGTGGTGGAGCCGGTATTCGAATCGCAGACCAAGACCAAGCTTGGCTCCCTCTACGTGGAAGAAGGCGGCAAGAGCATGAAGCAGTTCGTGCTCGACTTCCTGTCGAAAGAGCTGGACAACTTCCTGCATAAGAACCCTTCGATCGCCGATGCCCTGAAGAAGCGGATCGAGCAGAGCGAGCGTGAGCGCAAGGACCTGGCCGGTATCAAGAAGCTCGCCAACGAGCGCGCCAAGAAGGCCAACTTGCACAACAAGAAGCTCCGCGACTGCCGGGTGCACCTTTGCGATGAGGCGCCGGCCAAGAACAAGAATGAATTTTTCGCTACGCAGAAGGAAACGACCATCTTCATCACCGAGGGCGACTCGGCCTCCGGCTCGATCACCAAGGCCCGCGATGTAGAGACCCAGGCCGTCTTCTCGCTCCGGGGCAAGCCGCTCAACTGCTTCGGCATGAGCAAGAAGATCGTGTATGAGAACGAAGAGCTCAACCTCCTGCAGCACGCGCTCAATATTGAAGAAGGACTCGAAGGCCTGCGGTACAACCGGATCGTGATCGCCACCGATGCCGACGTGGACGGGATGCACATCCGCCTCCTCATCATGACCTTCTTCCTCCAGTTCTTCCCCGACCTCGTGAAGAACAACCACGTTTACATCCTGCAA
>CBHWDR010000783.1:0-1594 GCA_966112575.1 uncultured Chitinophagales bacterium | reverse complement strand
TTCGGTGATCCAGAACACCTGGTGTTGCGGTGAATGCGCGCCGGTGTGGCGATAGCGGATATAGCCATCGATGGTCCCTTCGTCCTCGTCGAGGAGAACGACCTGGGAGGAGGTGGTCAATGCGCGGAGTTCATCCGGGATGAAGGAAGGCAGCCCCTTCGTCATCGCGAATTCGAGCTCCTGCTTGCGCACGTAATAAGTGGCATTGGGAAAAGGCAGCCGCGTATGATCGCGTTCATCGCTCACGCCGCCCGCATGGTCCTTATGCAGGTGCGACATCAGCACTTTCGTCACCTGCCCGGCACCGTAGCCCGCTTTCTCGATATTGGATACGATCTGCATTTTTCCCTCCTTCGTGTCGCTGAAGCCCAGGCCGGTGTCGATGAGCAGCAGGTCGCGGGAGGTGACCACCAGGAAGGGCTGTACTTCCACCAGCAGGCTGCCGGTGGGCCGCTCGTTCAACACATGCACGGCATCATCGAAAGGAACAAATTGTTTCGTAGCATCGATCGTGAACGAGCCTTCACTGAGCGGAATGATCTGCATCCGGCAAAGGTCCTTGAATAAAGAATAAAGAACAAGGAATATTGAATGGAGCGAGGCGCATTATCGGAGCACCATCTGCCGGTCGGCATCGAGCCGGATCAGGATGAAAAGCAGGATGGTGAAGGTGAGCAGGGCCGTGCCTCCATAGGAAAGGAAGGGCAAAGGAATGCCGATCACCGGGGCCAGTCCGAGCGTCATGCAGATATTGATGACCACATGGAAGAAGAACACCGATGCCACCCCGTAGGCATAACATCGGCTGAACACACTCCGCTGCCGCTCGGCTACCGCTACGATCCGGAACAGGAGGATCAGGTAGATGATGAGCACGGTTGCCGTTCCTGCAAAGCCGAAGCCTTCGCCGATCGTGGAGAAAATAAAGTCCGTACGCTGCTCGGGAACGAAATCGCCCCTGGTCTGCGTACCCTGGAGCAGGCCCCGGCCCGTAAAGCCTCCCGAGCCGATCGCGATCTTCGACTGCTTCACGTTGTAGTTATCGTCTTTCTTCTTCTTGCGGTTCTCCATCTCCAGCTTCCGGCGCTCGGCATCGTTCATGTATTCGGTGGGAACGTCCATGCCCAGCGTGGCGAAAATGCGCTGCGTCTGGTAAGGCTTGAATACATTCTTGAACAGCAGGGGCACGGCCACCAGCTGCACCGAAACGCAGAGCCCCCAGATCAGCGCCACCTTCAGGAAGACCATGCGGTCGCGGCGGATCTGCCGCCAGAGCAGGTAAACCACCACCAGCGCGATGCCGGTAAGGATGATCACGAGGATCCATTTATCCACCAGCAGGGTGGCGACGACCAGCGTGGCGACGGAGAAGAACACAACCAGCACCGTGGCCGGAAGACCCTCGCGATACATCACGATGAAGAACGAAAAATAAACGAGGGCCAGGCCGGTTTCCTTTTGCGCGATGCTGAGCACGGCAGGCGTCAGTGCGATGGCCGTGGCGATCAGCTGTGCGCGGGTGCGCGAAAAATCCTGGTCGGGCAGGGAGAGGTATTTCGCAAGTGCCAGGCAGACGCAGACCTTGCAGAACTCC
>CBHWDR010000782.1:0-1595 GCA_966112575.1 uncultured Chitinophagales bacterium | reverse complement strand
CACGTACTCAAAGTGCAGCAGCCGGCCGAACTCGAAGACCTGGTGCTCAACGGCGAGATCCGCCGCCGGATCCTGCATTCCCTTGAAATTTACTATGCCCTGCACATTCCCGACTTCGGCACGATGCGCACCCTGCCGGTGCTCCGGGAGGTGATGATCTGAGGGAAGCGGAAGAAAGAGTGGAGCGCAAGGAGAATAGAATAAAAAACATGGAATATTGAATAAGGAGGGGATACGGTCAGAGAATTCGTTGTGGCCCTTGTTCATCTATCTGCACAATACCTGGTCGCTTCCCTTTTTCAAACGATCCGAATTCAGCATCGAGACCCAGGGCTTTGGCGCCATTGATCGTGGCCCATTGCAGCAGTTCCTCCAGCGGAATGAAGGAGAAATGCGTTTGGAGGGTGCGGATCTCGTCCCAGATGCTAAGGCTCCAGTTAGAAGCCAGCGAGTCGGTGCCCAGCACGATGCTGGAGCCCTTGCTGCGCAGCAGTTCTACCGGCGGCAGGCTGCGCTCGATGTATTGGTTGGCGTTCACACACAAACAGAAATAAGTTTCCAGCGAAGATGATTTCACCAGGTCGATGTCGGCTGCCGTGGTAAATGTATTGTGCACGAGCAGGGCCCGCTCGGCTCCTGCCAGTCGGTGGAAATAGGTTTGTAAGCTTGTTTTGCCCGAAGGGCGGTGATGCCCGTTGTCGAGATTCATCAATTCATACATCCGGGAAAAATCGCCTGTGCCGTGGAGGAAGAACTCATCTTCAAAACGCGTCTCCTGGTTGTGGATGGACACGGTCTTCCCTGCAAACCCCGGCTGGATCAGCTTCCAGAGGGGCTCGGAAACGGAGTAGGGAGCGTGGGGAACAATAGCTGACCACGGACCACCGACGACCGACCACCGCCGATCCTCTTTCTTCTGTGGTCTGTCGTCTGTCGTCCTTGGTCCTTTAGTTGGCAATTGACTGAAAACATCCAGCAACCCTTTCGCCCGCTCGAACCGCGCCTCTGCCACCGTGGGCAGCCAGCCCGAGGACTCGATGAAATTGTAGTAGGCCAGGTTGCCCTGGTGCTTTTGTTCGATCGTGAGGGCATTGTTGCAGATATCGCCCACGGCCACGATGCCGTTGCGGTGCATTTCTTCTTCACCGCTCCGGATCGCCTCGCGGATCTCTTCTTCAGGGAAATGCCGGCCGGTGACGATGTGGAACACGAAATCCACGAGGCCCGTCCCTTCGGGCACTACGCCCCTCATGTGGCTCAGCTCCAGGTGGCAGTGGCAGTTGATCATGCCGGGCATGATCAAGCCGCCGAACTCCTCCACCTCCGCAGCTTCCCCCTTTTCGACCAGGTCGATCACCATACCGTCGTCGGCCAACACGAGTACCCGGTTCTCATGGAACCGGTAACCATCGAAGATCCGGGGAGCAGTGATCAGGCGCATAGGCATTCTATCCTTTCGGGAGACCCTGCAAGTTAGCGGGAAAAACACCGGCTTCAGAGGAGAAAAAAGCAGGAAAACCGGCGTAGGAAAACCGAGGAAGGGCTGGATGACGGTGGTAGTTTTGGACTGGATGAACGAAGAACAGGACCACGGA
>CBHWDR010000781.1:0-1596 GCA_966112575.1 uncultured Chitinophagales bacterium | reverse complement strand
GGGCGTCCGTAAAAACCGCCGCAGCATCAGGCAACGCGCAAAACAAAAGCGGCCACCCGGGAAGGCGGCCGCTTTTTATATAGGCAAGAAAAAGTACTGGTTAGAGATCTGCGGTCTTCAGCTTCTTCGGGAACTTCACCTCTACATTCTGCTCCTTGCCATCGCGTTTCACCCGGAAATTGAAGTTGCTTTTCTCCCGGTTGCTACGGATCGTGCGGGTCACGTCATCGGTACCCTTTACGTCGGTCTCGTCCACTTTTACGATGATGTCGCCTTCCTTCAGGCCTGCTTTCGCAGCAGCGCCTTCTTCTTCCACTTCCAGCACTTTCACGCCGCTGCCTTCATCGGTGTCCTGGATCGACAGGCCGAGGCGACGGCCACTGCCATACACGCTTCGTTCGTAGCGCATGCCCGGGGCGCCATAGGCTACAGCCGGCGGTGTGGGGGGATCGATATTGAGAAACTCACCGTCGAATGTGGTGCCATCGATAGTTCCGTTGATCCGGCCATTAATGCGTGGACGGCCGGCAACAGCCACGTCAAGACCTTTCCACTTCGTGAGCTCCGTATTGCCTTTCTGCTCCTTGCCTTCGCGGAGATAGGTCACAGCAACCTTGTCGCCAGGCTTATGAGCGCGGATCGCCTCGGTGAGGTCATCGGAACTTTCGATATTCTTTCCATCCACTTTGGTGATGATATCGCCTTTTTTCAGTCCCAGCTTGTCGGCTGCGCTTTCCTTGGTTACCGTGATGATCTCGGCGCCTTTCTCATTGCCTTCGGTATTCACGCCCAGCATGGCGCGGTTCTCGTCTTCAAAGAAGAGCCCATCATTATTCATGTTCATCGTCCAGGCCTGGCGACCGGGAGCGGTCATGCGGAAGGTACCGGGACGGCTCATATCCAGCGTGGTCACATTCACATTCACGTCCCTGCTTTCCTTGGCGTCCTTGCCATTCACTTTCACCTTGTCGCCATCGATCTCGATCACCGTTTTGCCTTCGCTCTCGCCGGTGCGGGTGATCACGATCGTCTGGTGCTTGCCTTTTTCTTTCGCGTCTTTTTTATAGCCCTGCACCACCACTTCGTCGTTCTTCTCTTTCTGTGCCAGTACGGCAACGGGTACGGCCAGCAGCGCTGCGGCAGCAATCAGGCCCTGTTTGATGATTTCGCGTTTCATAGCTGAACTATTTTATCTACGTTGAATTTCGTAGATCAAATATAGGAGGGATTTTCTAATTACGAAATCCTTCGCATGCGAGAAATTGTTAAAAGGCGAATCGGCGCGACCAGTGGCTTTCAGGGCCCGATAAGGGGTAAAAAAGCCGTTCGGCCGGTAAGGTCCCGGCCGGCTGGGGCAGACTGTCGGCCTTGGCATCCTCCGGCAACTCCCCATCGACATAAACCAGGGCGGTATTGACGAGGAGCTTATTGTCGGATTTGCGGATCAGCCGCAGGTGGTAGCGGTCTTCGCTGCCATCGGCCTTGCGCAGGAAGATTCGGGAGAGTTTCAGCGTGAATTTGGCATGTCCGTAGACCACGGTAGCCGTATCCCATTTACGATTGGGCTGCTCTTCGGTTGATTCCAGGTCCTCATCT
>CBHWDR010000780.1:0-1602 GCA_966112575.1 uncultured Chitinophagales bacterium | reverse complement strand
AGAGCGTGTTCCAGGTGAAGGGCTGCATCTTCATCTTCCGGTAGAGAAAAATTCCCCGGATGAGATTGTAGATGGTGAAGGAGATGAGGTTGGAGATCGCGGGCCCAACCAGCGCATACTGCTGGGTGAGGAACCAGTTGAGCGGCAGCGTGAGGGCGAGCAGGATGACGCCACTGATGAATTCGAAGCGCCAGAAGGTGGAGGTGGAGATGATCTGGGAGTTGAGGCCCGTGCCCATGTCCACGATCCGCGCCAGCCCGATGAAGAAGAAGATCCACTTGGCCTGCAGAAAGGATTCACGCAGGTGAAAGGTGCGGATGCCGTCCTCGAAATTGAGCCAGATGAGCGCGAACATGGCGGTGGCAAAGAGGAGCTGGTTGATGGACGAGCGCTGGTAGATGCGCCGGATCTTGCCATAGTCCTTGTCTCTCCAGGCCTGGGAGAGCGGTCCGATCGCTGCTGAGATCACCGCCCGTTGCGGGGCCTGCATGAGGCTGGAGATGTTCTGCGCCAGGTAAAAAATGCCGGCGGCCGCCATGCCATTGGGCAGGATGGCCGAGATCACGATACCGTCGAAAACATTGGCCAGGTTGAAGATGATGCCACCGCCCCAGACGAAGGAGGCCAGCGTCAGGATCTTTTTGAAAAAGCGTCGGGTGACGATGCTCACCGACGTGGTGAAGTGCAGTTTATTCTTGCGCTTAAATACATAGAGCAGCACACAGAACAGGGCGAGGTAGGCAAAGGCATAGATGCCGATAAAGGTGTCGAAGCTCCGGATCAGCCCGAACACGGTCAGCAGGATCAGCGCCGTGGTAAAGAGGCGGAACACCACCTCCTTCAGCAGGTTGCTGAGCACCGCTTCGCGTTGCTGCCAGGCATAGGGCTCAGCCACCATGAAGAGCGAATAACCGAGGGCGAAGGGGATGGTCCAGAAGAAGTATTTCGGCAGCTCCGGTGCGTTGTTGAAGATGCGGTCGATGAGCAGGGGCTTGAAGACCACCGATAGCGCGGCCACGATGACAAAACCGATAATGGTGATGAGCAGGGCCCAGGTGAGCTGGTCGTTCTTGTGATAGGCCAGGTGGGCCTTGTAATAGGGGAAGAACTTGGAGATGAAGGCGGGCATGCCCAGCCCGGCCACCGAGAAGAGAATGCTCGCCACCACGATGAAGGTCTGGGTGAGCCCGTACTGCGCATCGGTGAAGCCGGTCCAGTCGTTGGTGAAGAACCACATGTTCACGAGCCCCAGGGCAAAACCGGCATAGACAACCAGGGAAGAGATGATACTTTGCCGGCGGATGGAGCTCATGGGGTAAAAATAGGTGCGAAGATCGATGTTTTTATTACCGCTGCCTTTTCAGCGGACGCGCCTATTTCGTCTTCACATAAAAATTCGGGTTCACCTCTGTCCCCTGTACGTTCGCCGGCAGCTTCTTCCAGGCCGTGGTAGGCATGAGCCAGTAGCCACTGGCCAGCTGGACGGGCATGTTGAATCCGGGCACCACATTGCTCCAGCGGTACTGTCCGTCCTTCACTTCGAAGACCGGGATCTTCGTGGTGCGCAGGTACTGGTCGAAAACCTTCGAGAAGTCGATCCCG
>CBHWDR010000779.1:0-1605 GCA_966112575.1 uncultured Chitinophagales bacterium | reverse complement strand
GTATCGATCCGGAAAAATGCCAGGGCCAGGAACACTCCGACCGGCCGCGCGAGGAAGATGAGGAAGCCGGAGATCAGCAGTCCCATGCCCACGAGCGGCAGGATGCGTGAAGGAAAAACGAGCAGCCCAAGCGTGAGGAAGAGGATGATCTGCATGAGCCAGGCCTGTCCGTCGTAAAATTTGGTGAGGCTACGGCGACGCAGCATCCGGCTGTTGCCCATGACCACGGCGCAGAGATAGATCGCGAGAAAGCCATTGCCGCCCACGAAGTGCGTGAACGAGTAGGTGAAGAAGGCAAGTCCGAGGGTGAGCACCGGGTAGAGCCCTTCGGTCTCGAGGCGGATCCGATTGACCAGCCAGACGCTGGCCCTTCCCATCCCGTAACCAATGGCACCGCCGAGGATAAACTCCTTCAAAAAATTGGGCAGCAGGGTGAGCAGGTCGGCTTCCCCGCCGGCCACGAAAGCCGTGAAGGTGATGGTCAGAAAATACGCCATCGGGTCATTGCTGCCGCTCTCGAGCTCGAGCACCGGCTGCAGCGATCCTTTCAGTCGAAGCCCGCGGCTGCGCAGGATGGAGAATACCGCTGCCGCGTCGGTGGCCGACACGATCGAGCCAAGCAGCAGTCCTTCTACGAGGGTAAAGCCAAATACATAATGCGCGAAGGCCCCAACGGCCAGCGCGGTGAGGAAGACGCCAATGGTGGACAGGGCCACGCCGCGCCAGAGCACGGGGCGGATCGCTGGCCAGTGGGTATCCAGTCCACCCGAGAAAAGAATGAAGTTCAGCGCCATCACCCCGATGAACTGAGCGAGTGCCGCATTATCAAAAGGGATACCCCCGATCCCTTCGGAACCGGCCAGTATGCCCACCACGAGGAAGAAGATCAGGGTAGGCACGCCCAGGCGACGCGTGGTCTTGCCTGCAATGACCGATATGAGGAGGAGAATGGATCCGATCAGGAAGATGTTCTCAAAATGCATAGGCGATAGATAAAAGCGGCCCGGCCGGACCGGGCCGCAACTGAATGATTATGGTATCTTATTGGCTTGCCGTGCATCCCGCTTCTGGTCGCGGCGGTGCACAAACATGAGGAGGCCGATGACGAGCGCCAGGAATCCCAGCACCACGCCAGCCGTGATCAAACTTCCCATTTGAAAGATTTGAAGTGAAAAAATCGGGCTAAGCCCTGTCTTCAGAATGGAAGCCGGCTACCAGAAATGATGGGAAGGATAGATCGCATCGAGGTAGGCCGCCACCCGAGGTCCGGGTGCACGGGCACAACCGATGGAAAGGGCCTGGATTGCGCCGGGCACATCGTGCACAATAGTGGCGCCACTGCCGGTATCCGACGACCGGTGAACCGTTTGCGGTATCGCCGTAATACTGGAAACCCGCTCCAGCTCCGTATGCGGGTAGCGGGCATGGTCGAAGCTCAGGCCTTCCGGCTTTCGCAGCGATGCAGCGTGCAGCCCGGCACCCTTTTCCAGCGGGAGCAGGAAAAGACCAAGGACGAGCAATATGGAACGCAGGAAGGGCAAGGGGGCGAAGATAGGCTTCCACGCATAGGCATCGGTGTTTGTGAATGGGTTTTAACGAAGGCCG
>CBHWDR010000778.1:0-1605 GCA_966112575.1 uncultured Chitinophagales bacterium | reverse complement strand
CATCAAGATCATGGAGATCACCACGGCGATGATCATGATCCAGACGTTATCGACCAGGCCAACGGCCGTGAGGATGGAGTCGAAGGAAAAGACCGCGTCTACCAGCACGATCTGCAGGATCACGGCGGAAAGTGTGGACGGCGCCTTGGTATGCTCCGGTCCATGGCTCACCTCCATCTTGTGGTGGATCTCCAGGGTGCTCTTGAACACGAGGAAGATGCCGCCGGCGATCAGGATCAGGTCTTTCCAGCTGATGCCCATGGGCACCCCGTTCTCCTTGACAAAAGGAATGGAGAACACGGGCTCGGTAAGCCCGATGATCCAGGAAATAGTGAGCAGCAGACCTACCCGGAAAACCAGTGCCAGCGTGAGGCCGATGTTGCGGGCCTTCGGCTGCTCTTCCTTCCGGAGCTTGTTGGAGATGATGGAAATGAAAATAATGTTGTCGACACCAAGGATCAATTCCAGCACGGTCAGCGTAAGCAGGGAGGTGATGACACCGGGATCAGCGAAGTTGGGCAGGTCGAGTAAGTAGAACATCGTGTTTCGTTTCGTTTACAAATCTTTCAATAGTTTCATGCCGGTATCGCATCTATAACAAACAACTGGTCATAAAATGTTCAATCGGCGGCAATTTCTCCGTACCACAGGCCTGAGCTCTCTGGCTTTACTCCTCAAAAATAGTGCAAGCGCAACCGTTAGCCCCGCTGGAAAGGGCAATCCCCTGGTGATCTCTACCTGGGCGCCGAATGTGAAAGCCAACGCCCAGGCCTGGACCTTGCTCGAAAAAGGGGGACGGGCGGTTGATGCCGTTGAGTGGGGCGTACAGGTACCGGAGGCGGATCCCAGCGATATGAGCGTGGGTTATGGCGGACTGCCCGACCGCGATGGGAAGGTGACGCTGGATGCCTGTATTATGGACGAGCAGGGCAATTGCGGCGCAGTGATGTTCCTCGAAGGCATCATGCATCCCATTAAAGTGGCGCGCCTGGTCATGGAAAAAACGCCCCATGTGCAGCTCGTGGGTGAAGGAGCCCTGCAGTTTGCCCTCGCAAATGGCTTCAAAGTGGAGAACCTGCTGACCGAAGAAGCCGACAAAGCCTGGAAAGCCTGGCTGAAAGAATCGAAATACGACCCGATGACCATTCCCCGCCTGCTGGAGCAGAAGAATCAGCCCGGACAGGTGAACAACCACGATACCATCGGCATGCTGGCCATGGATGCCAATGGCGACCTGAGCGGGGCCTGCACTACCAGCGGCATGGCCTACAAGATGCGCGGCCGTGTAGGCGATTCGCCGATCATCGGGGCGGGCCTGTATGTCGATAATGAGATCGGCGCCGCCACCTCAACCGGCGTGGGCGAAGAGGTGGTGCGCATCTGCGGATCGCACACCGTGGTGGAGCTGATGCGCCAGGGCATGGGCCCCGAGCTGGCATGCCGGAAAACGGTGGAGCGCATTGTGCGCAAACGCGGCGCAAAAGCCAAAGACCTGCAGGTGGGATTCATCGCCGTGAGCAAGACCGGTCAATACGGCGGCTTTGCCCTTCAGAAAGGCTTTTCCTATGCCGTGCATGCGAAGAGCGGGGTGAAGGTGCTGCAGGC
>CBHWDR010000777.1:0-1608 GCA_966112575.1 uncultured Chitinophagales bacterium | reverse complement strand
GGTCTTGCCCAGGCCTACGCCGCCATAGATCACCAGCGGGTTGAAGGAGTTGGCGCCGGGCTTTTCGGCCACGGTCTTTCCGGCGCGTCGGGCTACCCGGTTCGAGTCGCCTTCCACGAAGGTCTCCAGCGTGTAATTCGGATTCAGCTGGGGATCGATGTGCATCTTCTTCAGGCCGGGGATCACGAAGGGATTCTTCACCGGCGTGTTGATGATCAGCGGGAAGTCCATCTCGTTATTGGTAAAGGTCTTGTAGGCCTGGCCCGACATATCCACGGTCACCGGCTTATTATAATTATTACCTCCGTCGACCATGATGCGGTACTCGAGTCGGGCATCACGGCCCAGTTCGCGCTTCAGGGTCTTGGCCAGGAGGTTCACATAATGCTCTTCGAGATATTCGTAGAAAAACTGGCTCGGTACCTGGATGATCAATACATGTTCTTTAAGTGAAACGGGCTTGATCGGCTCGAACCAGGTCTTGAAATGTTGCCATTCTACGATATCTTTTATGATCGATAAGCAATTGTTCCAAACTTGTTCGGCATTCTTCTCCATGAAAGGCGTGGTCAGTTTAAGAAAGATCGGTTGTTAGAAAAATGGTGGAGGATTTTCACAGGGTGTGCATAAAAAAATTTTGTTTGCACAAGAAAGCGAATATCTAAAATCGCCTTCGAAAAAAAAATTTTTATTCACGAAGTTTTTCGCTACTCAGGTAAAGCTTGCTCCACACCTCGTTTATTCGACGAATACCCTTTTAAAGTACATGTTTCCGCTTGATCCGGAGGAAGTTTTTCGACGAATCCCCTCCGGACGATTTTTTTGCGCAAACGCGTTTTGTGAATTTACTTTGGCACACTAAACAACTGCCATGAGAAAACGCATCGCCTTCGTGGTGTTCACCGCGATCTCCCTCTCCTCTTTTGCACAACAGAAAGCACCCGCGGGCAGGAAGCTCGACTGGGGCATCCGTTCCGGCATCAGCATTTCCACGCTTGGCGTGGACAATGACAATTTCGATACCAAGTGGCGCACCGGCTTCCATCTCGGCGCCTTCTTCCGCATCAAGGCTACGAACAACCTGAAGATCCAGCTGGAACCCGGCTACGCTTCCATGGGCGGCACCATCGCCGACCCGGTTGAAGGCGACTCGAAATACCGGCTGAACTATTTCACCTTCCCCGTGCTGGCCAACTACCAGGTCAATAAACACTGGCGGATCCTTGCCGGCCCCGAGTTCGACTTCCTCATCACCGCCAAAGAAGTAGCCAATGAGCGCACCACCAAGGTCGACGGCGAGTTCGAAGACCATTCGATCGGCGTCACCGGCGGCGTTGAATACTGGCCCTGCTCCGCTTTCGGACTGAGCGCCCGCTATATCCACGGACTGAGCAATATCAACCCTTCCGGCGCCGAGGTGAAGAACCGCAGCATCCTCGCCGGCATCGCCATAAAATTGTGAGCCGTCGACCGTGAACCATCAACGGTCAACAAAAAGCGAAAGCCCTGCATTGCGGGGCTTTCGCTTTTTCTGCGCACCTTTGTCGTCCACTTTTCGGATAAATACCGGACATGCAAAAAAAGATCTCCATCAAGCTGCGGCCCTCC
>CBHWDR010000776.1:0-1608 GCA_966112575.1 uncultured Chitinophagales bacterium | reverse complement strand
TCTACTTTCGACTGTGGTCTCCCATCGCGTGGATCCGTCTTTTGACGGATCGCTGCGACAAGAGCCAATAAATCCATCCCTCTTGAAAAAAATACTGATATCCCTCCTGATCGGGGTACTCGGTTGCTTCGCCGCACAAGCCCAGGGGCGGGTGGTGATCAACGAGTATCTTCCCTGGCCTTCCAATGGATGCGGCGTCACCTCCGAATTCGTGGAGCTGCTCAACTTTGGCCCCGGCCCGGTCAACATCGGCTGCTATGTGCTCACCGATGGCGATTACGCCGTCACGATTCCACCGAACACCATCCTCCAGCCCGGCCAGTTCTATGTGATCGCCGGACAGGATATCATCAACGGACCCTGCGCCAATATCGACAGCACGATCCGGGCAGACCTGAACTGGAACAGCTGCGGCTGCACTTCGGCTCCCATCCCCACTACCGGCGATGGCTTCTTCACCGATGGCGGCTTCGCCAACGAACAGGTAGTGCTGCTCGATCCCAGCGGACGGGTAGCGGACGCAGTGATCCGTGACTTCCCGGCTGAACCTTCGGCCCAGATCACCACCTCGCCGGTGGGCGGCTGCAACCCGTTCTCGTTTGACCTGGACCTGATGTCGCTGAACTACGAGGTTCTGGGCATGTCTACCGGCAGGGGCAACTCCTTTGCCCGCAAGCTGGATGGCGACTGCGGATGGGTGAAAGACCCGCAACAGTCGGGCAATGCGTCGAACAATACGGCCGGGGATTTCTCCGATGTGAGCTATTCCTTCAATTTCATCTCGGCCGAGGACTGCAGCGACAACCGGGGCAGCATCAATGTGCACGTAAAGCGCAGCGACTATACCGGCGTGTTCCCGATGACCTATACCCTGGCCCGGGACATCGACAACGACGGCGCCTTCACTTTCAGCGACGACTACCAGACCTATATCGACAACACCCCGCCGGACATGACCATCAGCGGGCTCCCGGCAGGCCGTTACCGACTTACAGTGGAATCGAGCAAGGGCTGCTATCTCACCGTATTCAATTTCAGCATCCTTCCCTGTTATCCCCTCCTGCCCGTGCGGCTTGAATTCTTTCGCTTTTCGGGCCGGAACGCCCTTGAATGGCGCCTTTCCGGCGAGGAAGCTGAAAGCCTGGTGCTGGAGGGCGCGGGCCGGGAAACGGCATTCACCACCCTGCGCAGCTTTGGAAAGAGCGCGGGTTATGGCCATTGCGCGCTGCCGGCCGGCGCATTTCGGCGCTACCGGCTGCGGATCGGGCTGAAAAACGGGCAGGTGTTCTATTCGCCCGTGCTGCTGATGGATGAAGGAGCTTCCTCCAGCGGCGAAGGCCTCTCGCCCAACCCTGCCAGCTCGCGCATGACCCTGACGATCGGGGCCCGGGCGGCAGAAGAGCCGGCCTACCGGATCGTAAATGCGGCCGGACAGGAAGTGCGCCGGGGCAGGATGCGCCTGAAAGCCGGTTCCAACCAGGTGCCGCTGGAGGTGTCGGAATTGCCGAACGGGGTTTACCAGCTGATCTGCGAGGGCGCTCAACCGCGTGGCTTCCGGTTTGTTAAGCATTAGGACGACCCGCGAGGGTTGTTGGCAAAACAGACTAT
>CBHWDR010000775.1:0-1611 GCA_966112575.1 uncultured Chitinophagales bacterium | reverse complement strand
TTTTTAATACGGTGCAAACTTAAGGTAGCGGCAACAACCGCGTAGGCGGGCGCGAGCACCCAGCCCAGTACGGGCACGCCATGCATGAGGTAAAAAATTACGCCGTTGCCCATGGCCAGTCCCTTGTGACGGCCGATGAAGCTGATGGAGGCGGCAGGGGAGAGCTTGTTGCGTTCGCAGCTATAGTCCATCATGGAGAACCCGTAATAATAGCATTCCACGAAGAGCGCCACCAGCGGTGCGATCCAGCCGATCAGCGGCACGAAGGAAAGAAAGAAGAGCAGGATCAGGTAGACCGACTGCCAGACCATATTGCGCACCGCCAGCGCACTTCCGCGAAGGGCATCTTTGATCAGCTGCGAGAAGCTGAAGGGGAATTCGCGGCCTTCAAGAATGGCGGCCGTCTTCTCGCTGAGGTAGGCGAAAACGGGCGAGCCAATGATGAGGAAGACGTATTTGAAAAGCGAGAAGTAGAAAAATACCAGGATAAGGCGGAGCATGATGCCGATCATCACTACGAAAAAGCTCAGCCATTCCGAACGCTGGCGGTCGAGCCAGCCTTTGAGCCCGATGATATCGCTGAACCAGGTCACGGCATTATCGCTCGAGATCCAGAAATAATAGATGCCAACGGCAAAGAGCAGCATATAGATCATCCCGGGAAGCAGGATCCATTTCCAGAGCCGGTTGGCCCGGATGAACCCGTGCGCGTCGTAGTACGATTGTATGGCGATAACGAGCTCTTTGAGCATTTCGGTAAATATAGAGAGAAGGAACGCAGATTGAACGGATTATTAGGATTTCGCAGATCAGGTACTTGACCTTTCAAGGCTTGTCCCAACTAATGAATTTATCAGCGTTAATCATGACGATCATGATCATCTGCGTTCCTTTTCTTCGTTCGCATTAATCCGTTGGATTTATATAATCCGCGTTCTTTCTCTCCTCTGGCATAATCCTTTTAGGTTTGCGTGCATGGCAAAGAAGAAGCTTCCGGATTCTTTTTACCTGCGTGAGGATGTGGTACAGATCGCGCGGGAATTGCTGGGCAAGGTACTCGTGACCGAATACGAGGGCGGGCGAACCTCGGGCCGCATCGTGGAAACGGAAGCCTATGCCGGTGAGATCGACCGCGCTTCGCATGCATCGAAAGGGCGCACCGCACGTACCGAGGTCATGTTCGGCGCCGGCGGGCGGGCCTATGTCTATCTCTGCTATGGCATTCACCAGATGTTCAACATCGTAACCAACGTACACGGCGTGCCGCACGCCATCCTCATTCGTGGCGTGGAGCCCATGGAAGGGGTGGAAACCATGCTGGCCCGTACCGGAAAAAAGCAGCTCGACGAGACCCTTACCCGTGGTCCGGGCAATGTAGGGCGTGCTTTTGGCTTTCACACCTCCCAATGCGGCCTCTCCCTCCAAAGCCGGGAACTCTTCATCTACGACGATGGCTTTCCTCTCACCGAAGACATGATCGGCGCTTCGCCCCGCATCGGCGTCGACTATGCCGGCGAGCACGCCGCCTGGGATTACCGGTTCTACATACGGGGCAACCGGTTCGTGAGCGGGAAAGTGCGGCAGTAGGCAGTAGGCAGTAGGCAGTAGGCA
>CBHWDR010000774.1:0-1614 GCA_966112575.1 uncultured Chitinophagales bacterium | reverse complement strand
TTTTTTATGAGAATTGCCGCTGGGCAGCAAGCCATTCGCCATATTCCTGGTCGACCCAGAAAGTGCCGCTGTCGGCCAGTGCGTTGAGGCGGTCGAAGCTGGGGAAGCGCAGGACAAGCGCGAGCAGGGAAATGCCGATGCAGATATAAAAGAGATAATTGCCAAACATGATAAAGCCTGCCATACCCATGATCGCGGGCACCATGTAGCAGATCATCTGCCGCACCGCCCAGTGCTTGTATCGATTGATCTTCACGTCGCGCTTAACGAGCTGCGTCAGGAGCCGGTCCACCTTGCGGTCGAAGATCACCGTGGGAATCAGCACCAGGGCAATGCTCAGCGCCAGCACGACCAGGAATGTGGGAAGCATGACGTTCTCGTAAGGGAAGACCGGTCCGCCGTGAAAAAAGACCACGACCGAAGAAGAGACGATGCAAAGCATGATGATGATTAGCAGGCTCAGGTTCAGGAAAGCCAGCGCCCGATGGTCCTGCGGAACGGAATCCCAGTTCATAGATCGAAAATTTTTCCGGCGTTAAGGATATGATGGGGGTCGAAGATGGCCTTGATCGAACGCATCAGCCGCATTTGCACGGGGTCGAAAACGATGGGCAGGTATTCCTTCTGCACCAGCCCGATGCCATGCTCCCCGCTGATCGTTCCGCCCAGGCTGCGCACCAGCTCGAAGATCTCCACGATGCCTTTCTTCAGCGAGCCATTCCATTGCTCATCCGTGAGATCGCCCTTGATGATATTGACATGGAGGTTTCCATCCCCGGCATGGCCGTAGCAAACCGAGTGGAAGCCATAACGAGCCCCGATCTCTTTCACACCTTTAAGCAGAACCGGCAATTCGGCCCGCGGCACCACGGTATCTTCTTCCTTGTATACCGAATGCGATTTGACCGCCTCCCCTACCCTGCGGCGCAGCTTCCAGAGCTCGGCCTTCTGCTGGGCGTCATCGGCGAAGAGGATGTCGCCGGCTTCGAAGAGCATGACCACTTCCGAGATGCCTTCGATCTCTTTCATCAGCACATCGATATCATTGCCATCCACTTCAATAAGCAGGTGGGCCTGTATGTTGTCGGGGATGACCACAGCGGAATTGTCCACGAAGCGCATGACCCATTCCAGGGCGTCGCGCTCCATGAATTCCATGGCGCTCGGCGTATAGCCGGCCATGAAGATGGCGCTCACGGCCGCACAGGCCTGTTCGGCATTGCGGAAGGGCACCAGCATCAGGAGGTCGTGCTTGGGAAGCGGAAGGAGCTTTAGAACCGCCTTGGTAACGATCCCCAGCGTGCCTTCGCTACCCACCACCAGCTGGGTGAGGTTATAACCCGTGGCATTTTTCAGCACATTGGCGCCGGTCCAGATGATCTCGCCCGTAGGAAGCACGACTTCGAGGTTGAGGACATAATCCTTTACCACGCCGTATTTCACGGCCTTGGGACCACCGCTGTTCTCGGCGATGTTGCCCCCGATCATGCAGGAGCCGCGCGAGGACGGGTCGGGCGGATAGAAGAGGCCGCGTTCCTTCACCGAATCCTGGAGCACCTCGGTGATCACGCCGGGCTCCGTAGTAACCTGGAGGTTGCGCTCATCGATCGCGAT
>CBHWDR010000773.1:0-1614 GCA_966112575.1 uncultured Chitinophagales bacterium | reverse complement strand
GGCAGCCTCTCCCTACGGCTATACCAAGCAGATGGGCGAACAGATCCTGGGCGAGTTCCAGAAAGCCAACCCCGCTACGCAAACCATCCTCCTGCGCTATTTCAACCCGGTAGGTGCGCATCCCTCCACGCTCATCGGCGAACTGCCCATCGGCAAGCCCCAGAACCTGGTGCCGGCCATCACCCAGACCGCCATCGGCAAACTGCCAAAGATGATCGTGTTCGGCGATGATTACCCCACGCGCGACGGCAGCTGCGTACGCGATTTCATCCACGTTTCCGATATCGCCCATGCACATACGCTGGCGATCCAATACCTGGAACAGGGCCGGAACCTCAGCGGCTGCGAAGTCTTCAACCTGGGAACCGGCAACGGTGTGACCGTACTGGAAGCCATCCGCGCGTTTGAAAAAGTCAGCAGCGTAAAACTGAATTACGAGATCGGCCCCCGTCGCCCCGGTGATATCGTGGCCATCTATGCGAATAATGACAAAGCGAAATCCCGCCTCGGCTGGGATCCTTCCCGCACCATCGATGAAATGATGGATACTGCCTGGAAATGGGAGCTCCGCCTCAAAGAAGACGAAACTTTATTCTCCTCCTTTCAATCCGAACTGAACTGATCAAACAACACCATGCTGAAAGACATACAACCCACCGGTAAGAAAGACACCCGCAGCGGCTTTGGCGATGGCATCGTGGAAGCAGCCCGCAGGAACAGCAATGTAGTAGCGCTTACGGCCGACCTGGCCGGATCGCTCAAGCTCCAGCAGTTCATCAAGGAGTTCCCCGAACGCTTTGTACAGGTCGGTATCGCCGAAGCGAATATGATCGGCATCGCAGCCGGTCTGACCATCGGTGGCAAGATCCCCTTCACCACCACCTTCGCCAACTTCTCCACCGGCCGGGTCTACGACCAGATCCGTCAGTCGGTGGCTTATTCCGACAAGAACGTGAAGATCTGCGCTTCGCATGCCGGCGTTACGCTGGGCGAAGACGGGGCAACCCACCAGATCCTGGAAGACATCGGCCTGATGAAGATGCTCCCGGGCATGACGGTGATCGTTCCCTGTGATTATAACCAGACCAAGCTGGCCACCATGGCCGTAGCGGAATATGAAGGACCGGTTTACCTGCGTTTCGGACGCCCGAGTTGGCCCATCTTCACCAACCCCGACGAGCCCTTTGTGATCGGCAAGGCCCAGAAGTTCTCCGAGGGCACCGACGTGACCATCTTCGCCTGCGGCCACCTCGTGTGGAATGCTATCCAGGCGGGCGTGCAGCTGGAGGAAAAAGGCATTTCGGTGGAGGTGATCAACCTCCACACCATCAAGCCCCTCGATGAAGCTGCGATCCTCGAATCCATCCGCAAGACCGGCTGCGCCGTCACCGCGGAAGAGCACAATGTGATCGGCGGCATGGGCGACGCCGTGGCCCAGGTAGCCGCGAAAAATCATCCCATTCCCATCGAATACATCGGCACACAGGACACCTTCGGCGAAAGCGGCACCCCCGACCAGCTGATGAAGAAATACGGTCTCGATGTCAGCAATATCGTAGCCGCAGCCGAGAAGGCGATGGCGCGGAAGGGGTAGTAGTCCGCTTTCGCCCGGGC
>CBHWDR010000772.1:0-1620 GCA_966112575.1 uncultured Chitinophagales bacterium | reverse complement strand
ATCTACTATCTGTAAGGGTTTGGAGTACAGCCCCGAGCCCCTGCACCGGCGCGCCAACAAGGCAGAGACCGTACATTTGCGCCCAATCATGATCGTACTGCTCCTGTACACGATTTTCATACGGCTCTATGGCTTCGGCGTGCGCCTGGCAGCCTTCCGATCGGAAAAAGCGCGCGCCTGGGTCGAAGGCAGGAAAACCCTTTTTGCCGACCTCCGGGCCATGCGGCTCCAGGATCAGCGCGTGGTTTGGGTGCATTGCGCTTCTGCGGGCGAACTGGAACAGGGCAAGCCGGTGATCGAAGGCCTCAAAAAGCAATATCCCAACCACAAAGTACTGGTGAGCTTCTTCTCCCCTTCCGGCTTTGGCGTTGCCCGCCGGTATACCCCTGCCGACCACATCACCTACCTACCGCTGGACACGGCATCAAATGCCAAACGCTTCCTCGACCTGGTAGAGCCGGAGCTGGCGGTCTTTGTCAAATATGAATACTGGTACTACCACCTGAAAGAACTGGAGCGAAGACAGATCTCCGTGCTGCTGGTATCAGCGATCTTCCGCGAGCAACAGGTCTTCTTTAAATGGTATGGCGGTTTCTACCGGAAGCTCCTGGCAACCTACCGGCAGATCTTCGTTCAAGATAAAGCTTCGACCGAGCGTCTGCGCGCGATCGGCAGGGAAGCCGTGACCGTTGCCGGCGACACCCGCTTCGACCGGGTCAGCCGGATCCTGGAAGAGCGGCCACCCATACCCGAGATCGAGGCCTATGTGGGTGATGCATGGCCGGTGGTGGTGGCAGGAAGCACCTGGCCCGAAGACGAGGACCTCCTGGCCGCCGGGATGAACCTCCGGAAAGGAAAACTGATCATTGCCCCGCACGAGTTGAACGAAAGTCACCTGCGGCAAATCGAATCCCGGTTTCCGGGGGCAGCCCGGTTCTCGCAAACGAAGGGGGTTACAGAGGCGGCCGTGCTCATCATTGATAATATCGGCATGCTCTCACGTCTTTATCAATATGCCCACCTTAGCTATGTCGGCGGCGGGTTTAATAAAAGTGGCATCCACAATACTTTGGAAGCAGCGGTCTGGGGAAAGCCCGTATTCTTCGGCCCCAATTATCAGAAGTTCCGCGAAGCCCGGGAGCTGATCGGGATCGGAGGTGCTTATTCCGCTTCGGAACCCGGGGAGCTCCAACAAAAAACGGATCACCTGCTCGATGATCCGGATGCTTTGTCCCGGGCAGGCCGGGTCGCCGGGGAATATGTTCGCTCGAACGGCGGCGCCACGGCCACCATTCTTCAATTCATTCAGGCAAACCGCCTTCTGACCAGCTGATAGAAGTGCTGAACCGTGTCTTTGCTTTCTAGCCAGCCCAGCTTGAACTTAAGTTCGCGGTTGATCCAGTATTCGGCTTCCGAGTAGATATTGAAGGAGTTGATCGTTTTGATGCTGCGCTCGTACATGGCCTCATCACCCCGGAACAGTTCATTTACAAAAGTGAAGCGGTCGTTGATCCCGATGCCTTTGCGCAGGTCCTTGATGGGCGTGTGCTTAAGCGAATGCGCAACTTCATTGTGCTCCTGCTTCAGGCGGTCGTTGAGCGAAATGGCTTTGCCGGCCAC
>CBHWDR010000771.1:0-1623 GCA_966112575.1 uncultured Chitinophagales bacterium | reverse complement strand
CATCCTTGATGTTGCCGGCGAACATATTGGCCTGGTTGTGGGCCTGCTGGTCGGTGCCTTTGGAGGTGAAGATGCGCTTGGCGAGGTAAGCCACTTTGTAATGCGGCTGGATGTTCATCTGGTTCATGATCTCGATGTAGTGCCAGCCAAACTGGGTCTTCACGGTTTTCTTGTCGCCGGTCTTGCCGTCGAACAGGATGAACTTGCCGAACTCGGGAGCGAAGCCCTGGCCCTGGATCTGGGTAGAGGAGAACGTCATCTCGCCCTTCTGCGCCTTGGCGGTGGCATCATCGGAGTATCTGTTGTTGAGGCTATCGAAAGAAGCGCCACCGGCGATCGCTGCCGCGATGCTGTCGATGCGGATCTTGGCAATGCTGTCGGGCGTTTGTGCGCTGATGAGGATGTGGCGGCACTTCACCGAATCGGGAAGGCTGCGCTCTTCCACTTTCTTGGCCAGCACATAAGCATCCACGTCGAGGTAGGGACCGAACACGCCGCCAACGGGCAGGGCGATGATGGAGTCCTTGGCAGGAACCTGGATAGCGGAGCGGGCTACGAACCCATCGAAGTAGGGGATGTTGCTGCCCTGCTGGCTGAGGAAGGCGGCGGGGTTTTTCGCCTCGGCAAATGCGGTGCGGCTTTTTTCCACGTCGTTGCGGGCAGCGGTGCTGTCGGCAGCAGAAGGAGCGGCGTTGAACAGCACGTAGCTGATCGAACGGGTCTCATCCTTCAGCTCGAAGTCTTTCTTGTGTTCGTTCATATAGGCACGAACCTCTTCATCGCTGATCTTGATGGTAGAATCGGCGATCGACATATAGGGAACCGAAGCGAAAGCTACCTTGGCGGTAAGCGCGTTGTCGTTGTTGCGCTGCTCCATGAACCACTTGGGGAAGTAGATGCTGTTCACCATCATGGCCATGTACTTGTTGCCCATGCGTTCCTGCTTCAGGGCTTCGAAATACTGCTGGATGTTGGCCTTGGTGCCGGCGTCGTTCATCTGGCGCTTGATCTCCTGGCGGGCGGCGAGGGCATTGAAAACGCCTTTCTCGTCGGTAAACGCCTGGCGGATCTCATTCGGGGGGTTGGCACCGTAGAGGATGTCGTCCAGTTCCTTGTCGGTAACGGTCAGTCCCAGCTTCTCATATTCCTCCTGGAGGAGTACGTTCTCCACTTCGGCATTCCACATCTGCTCGCGCAGGGAGGCCTTGCTGTCTTCGTCGAGCTGCTGGCCCTGGGACTGGTACTGCTTTTCGCGCTGGTTGATCTTCTCGGAGAATTCGAGGTAGTTGATCTTCTTACCGTTCACTGTTCCCAGTACGGTGGATGCGCCTTCGTTGAACATGCCTGTGCGGCCGGCAAACGCATCCATGAGGATGAAGCCGAGCAGGGACAGAGCGATCGCGATCACGGCCCATCGGGCGTACTTGTCTCTGATTTTCTGGATAACTGACATAGTATTGGTGGTCTTCTTTAAAAAGGGATGGCGAAAATAGGGAATTAAATCCTATGAACAAATTGTGGAAAACGCCTGAAATGCCTGATTTATCGGGCTTTTTGGAGAATGTGCACGGCCCGCTTCGCGGGGGTCGGGAACGGGGCCGGTAAAGTTCAACGCGCCTTCTT
>CBHWDR010000770.1:0-1635 GCA_966112575.1 uncultured Chitinophagales bacterium | reverse complement strand
AGTTCTCCTTCTTCAGCCCCGACGAATCGAACCGGATGAACTTCGCTCCCACCATGGATCCCCTGTTCACCCGTCCGGATGTTGTGCAGGAAGGCAACCTGGGTGCTGCGGCCTACGATAAGCCCGCACAGATGCTCAATGCTCTGCGTAATACGGTACTCGGCCCCGAACGCTTTGATGCGGCCTTCCGGGAATACATCCGCCGCTGGGCCTTCAAGCACCCGACACCCTGGGACTTCTTCCATACCATGGAAAACGCCGGCGGCGAAGACCTGGGCTGGTTCTGGCGCGGCTGGGTGCTCAATAACTGGAAGCTCGACCAGGCGGTTACGAACGTGACCTATAATGAGAACAGCCCCGCCAAAGGAGCGGCACTGACGATCCAGAACATGGACCAGATGGTGATGCCGGTAACGATCCAGATCAAGGAAGAGAACGGGAAGTCGCAGCGCCTGGAGCTCCCGGTGGAAGTATGGCAACGCGGCCCGATCTACACGTTCAATGTCACGACCACCAGCCGGATCACGGAAGTACTGCTCGACCCCGACAAGAAACTTCCCGATATGAACCGGAAGAACAATACCGTGAACCCTAAAGGGTTTTAATTCGGGAATTCGAGAATGAGTGAATTCGAGAATGGGGTCGATTTTCGCGCGACCAATCAATTAATTATTTAAGAAAGAAGGGTTCCGCCAGCGGAACCCTTCTTTCTTTTATCGCAATTTCACTTGCCACAGGTCTATAGACCAGCCTTCCTCGTCTACCTTCATCCATTTTCGAATTCTCGAATTCGCTAATTAGCTAATTAGCCCTCCTTTGCGGCGAAGAGCTCCCCCAGCGGCACCTCCTCAAGTATTATACGCGAAGGGCTGCCGGCCTTGTTCTGCCATTTGATGAGGCGGAAGCAGTCTTCCTCGATCTCGATGCCCGTGATGTCGCCATCATTGTTGCAGCAGCAGCCGGTGTTGAAATAACTTGGGCGCAGCCTCAGGTAGTCGGGTGAGATATCCGTGTAGCCGAACTTCCGGAGCGCGATCTCTTTCTGCAGGCTTTCTTCCATGCTTTTATCCTGCACCTGCCGGGCAAAAAGGATCTGCCGGTACAATCTTTCGATATGCGTGAGTGATTCGAACACCGGCTGATGCGTGTGGCCGGTGATCAGCAGCAGGTCCTTCTGCGCCGCGCTCCATTCGTACATGATGCTGTTGTGCGTGGTCTTGAGCATGGCATCGTAGGCAGGCGTATTCGGGTTGATGCGCAACAACGACTGCAGTGGCGCCCAGATGCGGGAGATGAAAAATTTACTGAACCAGTTGCCATCGCTTACGGCGTCGCCCTGGTGGCCGTGGGTGCAGAGGATCTCTACCGAAGAATCATTGATGGAGGTTTGCAAAACCACACCTTCGTAGATCGGGATCTTCTTACCAAAGATCTTTTCCAGTTCAGCCGGGGCGAAGGGATCGTTCTGCCAGTAGAGGTCATGGTTGCCGAAGATCTTGATCCCCCGGTCTTCCACGAAGAACTGCCGTTCCCGTTCGAAAGACCCGGCCTGCGCTTTCTTCACGCCGGAAAGCGTGTTCTCCCACAATTCTTCACAATCGCCGAGCGCGATGAAGAAATATCCTTTTTGATAAT
>CBHWDR010000769.1:0-1656 GCA_966112575.1 uncultured Chitinophagales bacterium | reverse complement strand
GGGAGAAATGCTTAGAAGCTAGGAAGAATGACTTGTTTAACTTTCCTGACAAACTCTTGAACTATTGAACTTTTGAACCCTGGAACTCCGCGAACACGCAAACTCCGCAAACCATGCGAACTCTTTTCTCTTAGCTCCTGTTAGCTTAGCTTTGCGGCCTTATGCTAGCCGGATTACAGAATGTGACCTTTGAATTTGGAGCCCGCGTGATCGTGAAAGATGCCACCTGGCATATCCACCCGGGAGAGCGGATCGGCCTGATCGGGTACAATGGAACGGGCAAATCGACCCTCCTGAAAGTATTTGTGGGTGAATATGCACCTTCCGCCGGAACGGTGGAGCGCAGTCGCAGCACCACGATCGGCTACCTGCACCAGGACCTCCTTTCCTTTGATACCAGCGAATCGATCGTGGAAGTGGCCATGCATGCGTTCGACAAGGCGAAGGCAATTGAAAAAGAGCTGGCCGAAATGACGCGTAAGCTGGAAGAAGCTTCCACCGACGAGCTGCTCATCGCCTATAGCGAGAAGCTCCATGAGTTCGAGGAAGCCGGCGGCTACAGCATGGAGCATCAGACCGAGGAAGTACTCCAGGGACTGGGTTTCTCCAGCGCCGACCTTGCCCGCCCCTACCGGGAATTCTCGGGCGGCTGGCGGATGCGCGTGCTCCTGGCTAAAATGATCCTGCAGCAGCCCGACCTGCTCCTGCTCGATGAACCGACCAACCACCTTGACCTGCCTTCGATCGAATGGCTGGAGAAATACCTGCAGCATTACAAGGGCGCCGTTGTGATCGTGAGCCACGACCGCTACTTCCTCAACCGCATGGTGAAGAAAGTGGTGGAGCTCTATCAGAAGGAACTGCATTTTTACAATGGCAACTATTCCTTCTACGAAACAGAGAAGCTGCAACGGGTGGAGTTGCAGCAGCGCGCGTTCGAGAACCAGCAGGACTATATCCGGCAGAACGAGCGCCTGGTGGAGCGATTTCGCGCCAAGGCCAGCAAGGCGGCCATGGCCCAGAGCATCATGAAGAAGCTCGATAAGCTCGAGCGGATCGAAGATGTAGAGATTGAAAGGCCCAACATCAAGATCAACTTCAACGTGGAGAAGCAGCCAGGCAAGGTGCTCGTAGAGCTGAACGACATCAGCAAGCATTTCAAGAATATCGATATCCTCAGCCATGCCAAGGCCGAGATCGACCGGGGCGACAAGATCGCACTGATCGGGGCCAACGGCAAGGGTAAGTCCACCCTCCTGCGCATCATCGCCGGCACGGAGCCCATCGAGGGCGAACGCAAGTGGGGACACAATGTGGTGGAGGCTTTCTATGCCCAGCACCAGATGGAGGCGCTCAATGTGAGCAATACCATTATCGACGAGATGAAAGAGGCCGGCTCGAAGAAGACCGAGCAGGAATTGCGTACCCTGCTGGGTTGCTTTCTCTTCAGCGGCGACGATGCCGATAAAAAGATCAAGGTGCTCAGCGGCGGCGAGAAAGCACGGGTGGCCCTGGCCAAGACCATGCTCCGGCGCGGCGAAGCCGGTATCGCCGAAATCGCCGGACGCGTCGGCTATGGCTCGGCGAGCGCGTTCAGCGTCGCCTTCACGCGGCATGTAGGCCAGTCGCCACGACGCTATGCGCGGCAGCGCGGCG
>CBHWDR010000768.1:0-1657 GCA_966112575.1 uncultured Chitinophagales bacterium | reverse complement strand
AGATCACCAATATCTACCCGACGCCGAAAGCACGCGAACTGTACCCCAGGCTTAAGGACTGTGTGATCCGCTTCAAGCAGCAGTATGAAGAGGTCCTGGGCGCAGAGGAAAGTACCCGGATGGTGGACCAGATGGCGCGAATGGCCGACCAGCTAGACGATTGATATTTTTTTGAATCAATAGTTGTATATACAAATTAAAAGACCAAACATGAACTACGTGATCACCGGTGGCGCTGGCCACACCTCCAAACCGATCGTTGAGTCCCTGCTTAAAGCCGGACATACCGTTACCGTTATCGGCCGGAACCCGGAAAACCTGAAACCCCTGACCGACGCGGGTGCCAAGGCGGCGATCGGCTCGGTGGAAGACTCCGCTTTTCTCACCCAGACCTTCACGGGCGCTGATGCGGTGTATAGCATGGTCCCGCCCAACTGGGCGCCGACCGACTGGAAGGCCTACATCGGGGGCATCGGTAAGAACTATGCTGAAGCGATCCGCGCAGCCGGCGTTAAATATGTCGTCAACCTGAGCTCCGTAGGCGCCGACAAAGCCGAGGGCTGCGGACCGGTGAGCGGACTCTATCGCGTGGAACAGGCACTCAACGAACTCGAAGGCGTGAACGTCCTGCACCTCCGCCCTGCCTTCTTCTTCTATAATTTCCTGGGCAACGCCGGCATGGTGAAGCACATGAATATCATTGGAGGCAACTACGGCAGTGCCGATCAGGAAATGGTGATCGTGGACCCGTCCGACATTGCCGCGGTAGCCGCCAAGGAACTCCAGGACCTTTCCTTCACGGGCAAGACTGTCCGCTACATCGCCTCACAGGAGCTGAAGACCGGCGAGATCACCCGCATCATCGGCGAAGCCGTGGGCAAACCCGAGCTTCCCTGGGTAGAGTTCACCGACACCGATAACCTGAATGGTTTGATCGGGGCCGGCATCTCCGAAGAAGTAGCGCGCAACTATACCGAAATGGGTACGGCGATCCGCTCCGGCCATATGATGGAAGACTATTACAAGAATCGCCCGGCAGAATTTGGCAAGGGCCGCTTCGAAGACTTCGCGAAGACCACTTTTGCTGCGGTGTACGCCAGTGCTTAGCAGCAAGCAGATCCCGGTAAACCGGGAAGGAGCAAGCAGGGTAAGAGGTCGATGATTTTAAGATCAGATATCTTACGTAATCGAAAAAAGGGTCGTCTTATGGCGACCCTTTTTTCATTTTGACTTTTGATTTTTGATTTCCTGCCCACTATAAGATAGGCTGCGCCCTCCGCACCAGGTGAATGATCCGGTCCGGGTCGGGACAGTTCTCCAGGTATTGGTGCCGCTCCGAAAAACGGCAGACGCCCGGGTAATCGCCCTTCTTCCCCTGCATGTTCAGAATGACCTGGAAATGCAGGTGGGGTGGCCATTGGCCGTTCTCCTCCGGCGTACCGAAGCGGGCGATCTCCCCGCCTTTTGCCACATCCTGTCCCTCCCTTAATCCTTGAATGGAATCGAGGCTAAGATGCCCATAAAGGGTATGAAAAATGGCTCCTTCCAATTCGTGCTGCAGGATGATGGTGGCGCCATAGTCGCCATAGGCCTCGTTGAAGGCGAAGGAATGCACGGTGCCATCGAGGGGTGCGAACACCGGTGTGCGTTCCGCCCC
>CBHWDR010000767.1:0-1662 GCA_966112575.1 uncultured Chitinophagales bacterium | reverse complement strand
GCTCGTCCTACCATAGCGAGCGCCACGTGATCCCGGGCATCGGGCGGCAGGAATGGCTGGCCAGCCATGCAACGGCATAACCGATTTTTCATAGATGACATTTTAAGATCGCCGGTCTATGACCGGCGATCTTGTTTATCTTTAACCGTGCGTTTCAAGAACTTACTGCTGCTTGTGTGTTTCCTGCTTTCGCTCCGGGGCAGTGCGCAGTATGTATTGAACGGAAGCGCGCAACAGCTTTCCTGCAATTGCTATTCGATCACGGGCAATACCGGGTTCCAGAGCGGCAGCGTATGGAACGCTACCAAGATCAACCTCAATAATTCCTTTGATTTCTGGTTCAATGTCAACCTCGGCTGCAACGATGCCAATGGCGCCGACGGTATGGTCTTCATCCTCCAGCCGCTGAGCACGAATGTGGGCTCTTCCGGCGAAGGGATGGGCTTCGGCGGCATCATCCCCTCCGTTGGCATCGCCATGGACACCTATCGGAACAGCAATCTGAATGATCCGGATTTCGACCACATCAGCATACAGACCAACGGCCGTATCAACCATAGCTTCGACATTGCAGGCCCGGTGCCTATATCCGATACCTCAGATAATGTCGAAGACTGCCAGTGGCATGTGCTGCGCATCACCTGGGACGCAACGGCCCGAGACCTGCGGGCGTATTTTGACGGGGTGCTGCGGCTGCAGGCGCCGATCGACCTCGTGGGAACGGTTTTCAATAACGACCCGAATGTTTACTGGGGCTTTTCCGGAGCTACCGGCGGATCGTATAATGTGCAGCAGTTCTGCACGGCACTGAACCCGCGCTTTTCCACGAACCTTTCCTCCAACCTTATTTGCACCGGCACCACCGTCAGCTTCACCAATATTTCCGATTCCTTCGCGCCCATCCTTTCCTATACCTGGAACTTCGGCGATAATACCACCAGCAATTTGCAGCATCCGCCGCCGCATACCTACAACAATCCCGGCACCTACCCGGTGCGTCTGACCATCGTAGGCGCCGATGGGTGCACGAACAGTACCACTACCACCCTGATCGTCAGTTCCGCACAGCCCTCAGCAGCCGCCCAGATCTCCGACGCCTGCAAGGGCAGGGTCCCGGACGTGCAGTTTCTCACGACTTCAGCAGGCACCAACTTCCAATGGATCGTGGACGGCACGCCGATGAGCTTTGCCAATATGGCGCAGCTGAACATCGGCCCGCACCAACTGCAGCTCATCGCTTCCTCACCCTTGCAGTGCGGACCAAACGATACTACGTACCATCAATTCACGGTTCAACCGAAACCGGAAATGACGGTTACCACCAGCAATGTCTGCCTTGGCCAGCCCAGTGTTTTCTCCGCCCAGCAAACCGACAACCTCACCACCATTGGACAATGGAACTGGCAGGTGGGCACCTCGGTCCGTAGCAACCAGCCCCAGTTCAGTTATACCTTTCCCCAAACCGGCAGCTACCCAGTAGCCGCGTGGCTGATCGCATCCAACGGCTGTTCCTCGGATACGGTGTATCGAACGATCAGGGTCAACGAGGCGCGGGCGTTTGCGGGCCACCATACTAATGTTACCCGCCACCAGCCCTTTGAACTGCACCGGCAGGGCAACCGGGTGCCGTTAATGTCATAACAATCTGTACATTATTTATGG
>CBHWDR010000766.1:0-1668 GCA_966112575.1 uncultured Chitinophagales bacterium | reverse complement strand
ATTATTCCCGGCCAGGTAAACCGTGGTGCCCAGCTTGGCGATGCGCACTACGTGAAAGCTTTCGTTGGAGATCAGCTTCCAGTTGTCGGCGCCATCCACGGTATAGTCCACGCCATTGAGCCCGCAGCTGACCAGCACTTTTTTATCGAGGTATTCCACGCAGCTGCGATAGCCATGGGGTGGGGTCTTGGGCGTTTTCCAGGTCTTGCCCCGGTTGGCTGAGTACACACAGTTGGCCGAATCGGATGCCGGCCGGTTGAAGTCGCCGCCAACCACCACCAGCTGGTCGCCGCCTTTTTTGTGAAAGCGGTTCCAGACCGCGATCGAGTTGGCGCCCGTGGTTTCGGCGCCCTGGATAAGGGGAATGCGGGTCTTGTCGCCGCGAATGAAGAGGCTGGAGGAACGTCCGCCGGATACGAATACGGCTTCGTCATTGTCGAGCGCGCGCACATTGGTTCCGGAGGCCGCGAAGCAGGCTTCACCCGAATCGGCGGCCGGGCGGTTCGCCTCAGGCACATCCATCCAGGAACGGCCACCGTCGAACGAGCGCACGACCATGAACCGGCCCTTGATCGGGTCGCCGATGACGATGCCGGCCTGCTCGTTCCAGAATTCCATGGCGTCGAGGAACATGCCTTCGGTCTTGTTTTCATACACCACCCGCCAGGTATCCCCGCCATCGGCCGTACGCAGGATGTAGCCGGGGTAGCCCGAGCTCATGATCACGGCGGTCACGGCGTCGAAGGCCTCGATATCGCGGAAGTCGGTTTTTTCGAAGCCTTTCACCTGCATCCACTTCCAGTCCTTTCCGCCATTGGAGCTGCGGCCCACCATTCCATTGCTGCCACTGACCCAGAGCACTTCATCGCCGGCCACGGAAAGCCCGCGGAGCGAGGTCTTGGTTCCGGAGGTCAGCACCTCCACCTGGGGAATGATCTTCGATTGGGCACCCGCCAGAAGCAGCGACAGGGTGCAGAGCAGGGTGAGCAGGCTTTTCATAGCTACAAATTACAGATTCTCGCCGGATCCCATAGTTCGCTTTGCTCACTTCGTTTTTAACCACAAAGACGCAAACAACACGAAGAGGCACGAAGACCTGCTTGTAAAATCTGATTATTTGCTCCCACCTTCACTACATTCCAATAACTCCTGGCTCACTCACCCATTGCCACTGTATTATAAAATTTTAATGCTTCTTCGTGCCCTTGGTGTCTTCGTGGTTAATAAAAAAGCCCCGGTCATCGACCAGGGCAATCCGTGCAATTCGTTATCATTCGTAAATCAGTTCTTGATCTTTTTCGCGAACACCTTCTGGAACTTCTCCAGCTTGGGACGGATGACCACCGCGCAATACGGGTTGGAGTTCTTGTTGTTCTGGTAGTATTCCTGGTGATAATCTTCTGCGGGATAGAACCGGGAAGCGGCTGTGATCTCGGTCACGATGGGCTTATCGTAAGCGCCATTCTTATTCAGCTCGTTGCGGTAGTATTCGGCTTTCTTCTTCTGCTCGTCGCTGTGGTAAAAGATCGCGCTGCGGTATTGGGTGCCTTCGTCGGCGCCCTGGCGGTTGAGGCTGGTCGGGTCATGTACCTGGAAGAAGACTTCCAGCAGCTCGTCGAAACTGATCTTGTTCGGCTCGTACACCACCTGCACACATTCGGCATGCCC
>CBHWDR010000765.1:0-1674 GCA_966112575.1 uncultured Chitinophagales bacterium | reverse complement strand
AGTCCCGATCTGCTGGCCCACCTTGAGAATGCACTGACCTTTTGCTTCACCATCGCCTACGCACAGGGACTGAGCATGATCGCGAAAGCCTCCGAGGTGCATGCCATGGACATTCCGCTGCCCGATGTGGTACGGGTCTGGCGTGCAGGCTGCATCATCCGTTCGGCGCTGCTGGGCAATTTCACGGAAGCTTATGCAAGTGATCCGAAGCTGCCCAACCTGCTGCTGCATCCTTCTATAGCGGAGCTGCTCAAAGCCCGGGAAGAAAGTGCCCGCACCGTGCTGACGATCGGCATCGAGGCCCGCATCCCGCTGATGGCCATGGGGAGCGCGCTCGCTTACTACGACTCCATCCTCAGCGGTCGCCTGCCCACGAACCTCATCCAGGCCCAGCGCGATTATTTCGGCGCCCACACGTATCGCCGCATCGATAAGGAAGGCGTCTTCCATACCGAGTGGAACCAGGAGGAATGAAGTAATTAGCTAATTGGATAATGAGCTAATGAGCTAATGTGCCCCCTGTTTTCAAATTGCCTATTGCCTATTTACTATTGCCTATTCACCATGAACCCCAACCTTCAGCCCACGATCATCTTCATCTTTGGCGGCAGCGGCGACCTGACCTACCGCAAGCTCATGCCCGCGCTGTATAATCTCTATCTCGACAAATACCTGCCTGAGAAATTCCAGATCGTGGCTATTGGCAGGAGCGAGTTCACGACGGCCGCCTTCCGCAATCATTCGAAGAAAGGGGTGGAAGAGCATTCCCGGCGGCCCGACTGCATCAAGATCGGCTGGAAGGAATTCGTGGCCCGGGTGGACTACATAAAAGCCGACCTCGAGCAGGACCGGACCTATAAAAGCCTCACGTCAATGGTGAAGAAGCTGGAGGCCGAATGGGAGGCGAAGGCGACATCGGTGTTCTATATGTCGGTGGCCCCGCAGCTGGCCCCCACGATCGCCGAGCACCTGCATAAGGCGGGGCTTACGAAGGATCCTGCCCGCTCGCGGATGGTCTTCGAAAAGCCCTTCGGCTTCGACCTCAAAAGCGCCACCGAGCTCAATACCCGCCTGGGTGAATTGTTCCGCGAAGAGCAGATCTATCGCATCGATCATTACCTCGGCAAGGAGACGGTGCAGAACATCCTCGCGCTTCGCTTCGCCAATGCGCTCTTTGAACCCATCTGGAACAGCCACTACATCGATCACGTGCAGATCACGGCGGCGGAGGCCATCGGCGTGGAAGACCGCGGCGGCTATTATGAGCGCTCCGGCGCCCTGCGCGACATGGTGCAGAACCACATCCTGCAATTGCTCTGCATGATCGCCATGGAAGCGCCCGTTTCCTTCGAGGCCGACGAGATCCGCAACAAGAAGCTGGATGTGCTTCGCGCCATCCGTTGCTGGAAGAAAGACGAAGTGCACCAGAATGCCGTGCGCGGCCAGTATGGCGACGGCTGGGTGCAGGGCGAGGAAATGCAGTCGTACCGCGACGAAAAGAATGTGTCGAAACAATCGGCAGTGGAAACCTTCGCCGCCGCGAAGTTCTACGTGGAGAACTGGCGGTGGAAAGATGTGCCTTTCTATGTGCGCACCGGCAAGGCCCTGCACACAAAGACCACGGCCATCACGATCCAGTTCAAGCCCGCCCCGCAATATGCATTTCCTATCGAA
>CBHWDR010000764.1:0-1675 GCA_966112575.1 uncultured Chitinophagales bacterium | reverse complement strand
GGCGCAGCGGCTCTCGGCTTCGCGTACCCTGGCGAGGCTGTCGCCTGCGGGAATGCCGGCATGGTCGGTCACCCCATAGCGACCGTCGGAGGCAATTACCAGCTGTACTTTCGTGCCCAGCCGCGCATAATGCGCGAGCACAACGGCAACTGCTGATTCATCATCGGGATGAGCCAGCACAACCAATATGGACCTGGTGGCAACCGCCCTGGGCGGGCGTTTGGACACGACCAACGCTGCGGTCAGCACCAACAGGAGCAGGATTGACTTCATTAAAAAGGATTGTTCCTTGAAGGTAGCTGATCCACCCATCAATAAACCTGTAAATCGGACGTGAACATTTTACCCGCGAACTTGTTTTACGTCCGGCGGTAAATTTGTACCGCACCCCTTACCTATGGCAAAGCGAACGATTCGAAACGTCCATTCCGCGCAATACGAGCCTATCGCCGACCTGGTGACCTGGAGGGCCCTGCCCACCGGCAAGCTCCCGATGAACCGGCTCGACCCTTTTATTTTTCTCAATCACCACGGCTGGCAGGAGTACCCGCGCAACAATCAGGGTCTTCCCTTTGGGCCCCATCCGCACCGCGGCTTCGAGACCGTGACCTTCATCCTGGAAGGCGATCTCATGCACCAGGACAGCAGTGGCGCCTCCTCGGTGATCGGCGCCGGCGGCGTGCAATGGATGACCGCAGGCAGCGGGCTGATCCATGCCGAGATCTCTTCGGAGGCATTTAAAAAAACAGGCGGACCACTCGAGATCCTTCAACTCTGGGTGAACCTGCCGGCTGCGCACAAGATGACCCCGCCCCGGTATAAAGGACTGCAGGGCGATGAGATCCCGGAAGTGGAAAGCGAAGGAGCGCGGATCCATCCCGTTTCCGGTGTCTGGAACGGACAGCAAGGGCCATTCGAAAGCCTTACCGATGTAGCGCTTTGCTGGATCGATCTTACGGCAGGCACAAAACTCGATTACACAGTACCCGAAGGGAAAACGATCTTCTTCTACGTAGTAAAGGGCAGGCTTACCGTGAATGGACAAGCGGTGGCCCAGCACCAGCTGGCGGAATTCGATCCGGAAGGCACCGAGGTGGCGATCAGCGCCGATGAAGGTTCGCTACTCCTGTTCGGACATGCAACGCCTTTCAACGAGCCCTTCGTGGCCTATGGACCTTTCGTGATGAATACGAAAGAGGAGATCATGCACGCCTATGCCGATTATGAGCAGGGGAAGTTCGGGGCGATGTAATGAGCTCGCTGGCTCGCAGGGAAAGCGA
Source organism: uncultured Chitinophagales bacterium (assembly GCA_966112575.1). Lineage (GTDB taxonomy): Bacteria > Bacteroidota > Bacteroidia > Chitinophagales > Chitinophagaceae > Flavisolibacter. The sequence goes on along the minus strand of CBHWDR010000764.1, from coordinate 395 downwards.
AGAAGAGAATAAGTTTTTATTCGCTTGCTCTTTAACCACGAAAACACGAAGCTACCAAGATGCACGAATATGTGTATGAATAACAGACAGCAAGAAAGGTACGGATCTGGCGATACTCCAAAACTTATAAGCTTCAAAGCCTCCCCCGTCTGTCGAAGACAGACCAGTACATCAAAACCCGACTACCCTTCCCTCCTTGTTGCTTTGGAATGCGGCCTCGATGACCCGGACGACGTTCAACCCGTCTTCTGCCGACACGGCGCTATTCTTTCCTTCGCGGATCGTTTCGTAAACCGCCTGGAAATAATGCATGTAATTGCCGGGGCGCGAAGGGAGCCGCTCATGCAAGACGCGGTCTTCCTGTACCGTATGCTGCGATCCCTGTTCCGATTCGG
>CBHWDR010000763.1:0-1676 GCA_966112575.1 uncultured Chitinophagales bacterium | reverse complement strand
ATGATTAAGACAGTGCCATAAAACGACTCAAGTAAAGTAAAGAAACATCGATCGCAGGCCACCCTCTTTTTCCTCTTAGCCCCTCTTAGCCCTAAGCCGTGATCTTTACCTCTTTTGGCTCGGGGAGCCTGGAGCGGATATGGCGGCGGAAGGTCCAGACCTGGCGGATGTCGCTGACGGCGATGCGCACCTGGGGCGCCGCTTCTTCATTGTCGGAGATGAGTACCCATTCCGCTTCGCTGAGGCGGTAGACGCGCTTCACCAGGAGCTGCTCGGCGGTAAGGAGAATGTATACACAGTAATTGCGGATGTCTTTCCAGTCTTCGTGGGGCAGCATGGTTGCGAGGATCACATCACCGGCGTAGAGGGTAGGCTCCATGCTCTCGCCGTCTACCTCGAAATAACGCCAGATCGCCCCGGTGGGATTGACCCCCGGGGGAAGGGAGTACTGCTCCAGTGTGTCCATGTAGTCCACCTGTTCAAAGCCCTTCACATAGCCGGCCTGGGCTTTGATGCCCACCAGGGGCACGCGGTAGTCGGCGGGCTCGTTTTTCTGCTCGAGGCGCTGTTCGCGGTAGGAACGTGGCAACAGGGGCCGGCCCATGAACACCGTATCCCCGCCCGCCTGTGAAATTTCTTCACTTCCCGCCCGTTCCTGCACAAACTGGCGGACCAGCGCTGCGGTCGCTTTGCTGACGCCGATCCTCCCTTTTTCGATCTTATTCACCAGCTCACGGGTAATTCCCAGGGCAGTTGCGAACTCTCCCTGTGTCAGATTGTACAACTGCCTGATTTCCTTGATGTTATGAGCAGAATTTTGCATGTTAAGCGATTGTGAATAAACTTGTGAAAAAATGGTGGATAAAGTGAAATTTAATAACTTTATGCTTCACAAATCTAGAGAAAAATTGTCACAAAACATGAGTACGATCGACTTCACCCACACCTATCCCCTGCGGCAGAAAATGGTGCGCGACCTTAAGGTCGTTATCCAGCCGGTTGGTGACCTGGAAGTGGATGCCACCGGACAGGTCCTATCCCCGGCACCCAGCCTCGACATCTTCGACCGTTACGCGGTAGAGATCCGGGCCGTGCGCTGGAAAGGAACCGATATCCTGCCGGTGCTGGAAGTGGCCGGGATGATGGAAACGATCATCGAGGCTTCGGTCCGGCAATTCGCGGATCTGATGGAACAAGGCCTGCACAGGGCTGCCTGAACATTGAGTACGATTAAACACGAATACCATGCAACTAAGGAAAGCAACAAGAAAGAAAGCAAAGATCCGCCTCGGCCTTTCCGCCGTATCCGGCGGTGGCAAAACCTATAGCGCCATCCTCATCGCCAAAGGCCTCTGCGGCGACCTCTCCCGGGTAGCGGTGATCGATACCGAGAACGGCTCGGCCGACCTCTATGCGCACCTGGGCGATTACAACGTCCTGCCCCTGACGCCTCCCTTCGCGCCGGACCGCTACATCGAAGCGATCCGCGCCTGCGTGAAAGCGGGAATGGAAGTGATCATCATCGACTCCATCTCGCATGAGTGGGACGGTAAGGGTGGTTGCCTCGAGATCGTGGAGTCGCTGGGCGGCAAGTACCAGGACTGGGCGAAAGTGACCCCGCGCCACCAGGCTTTCCTGGAAGCGATCCTGCACTCGCCCTGCCATGTGATCACTAC
>CBHWDR010000762.1:0-1683 GCA_966112575.1 uncultured Chitinophagales bacterium | reverse complement strand
GCACTTTACCTTTTGCATCTATCTCTACCGTTTACTACGGTTATGGTAGCCATGCAACGATCCAATAGAAACTGCGGATAGTTAAGATTTGCAACCAGAGACCCCTGGAATTGCTGAACAAGGCTATCCGAAGTCTGTGCGTGGCTAGACAGGCTACTCGAAAGGAGGAAGATCCAGAGGACCGTCTTCTTGATATATTGATTCATTTTGTTGGTATAAAAGGTAATCTACAAAAAATCGATAATCCAATGCGTACCTAGGGCATCTTGTTCCTTTTCTCCTGTCCCAGTAGTGGCCAATGATTGAAATAAGCAAAACAAGAAAGAGGGATTGTACACTTGCGTCTCCTTTTTTCTCAAAGGATGCCGGCAGCCCAATACGTGAGCAGGGTGGCTCTATCTTATCAATCCGATATACCACTTTACGCGGATTATTGAAACCGACAAAGTCGATTGCCGTTGCTATGCACTGGCGCGGTTCAGGCGTTCCAGAGGTACCGGATGAGCTTTTCTCTTTGCGGTATTGGAGTTTGCTATTTCCACAGCCGGGAAGCCAGCATGAGACCTAACGCCAGGCCGGCAAGGCCCATAAAGACGCCGCGGTTCTCGCTTATCCAGAGCTGCGGGCTGGAGTGATGCGACGCGGAGCTGAACGGCCCGTGCGCCCCGTGGTCCCCGGGCACGGGTTCCCACAGGTTATCCTGGCGGTTCGGGTCCTCGGGCTCATCCGTCAGCTGTCCCTGATAGCCGTTCCGGGCCAGGTAGTGGTCCGCAAACCCGGGGATAAGCTTATTGCCTACGATGGCCTCCACGGTGGGCATGCCGACAAAGATATCCCTGCGGTCATGCTCAGTGGCAAAGACGACGGCACGGGCCGCGACCTCCGGATCAAAGATCTTTCCCATGGGTCTCGGCCTGAACGGGAGTTTGTTCCGAAGAAAGCCGAACTGGGTGGTATTCATGGCGGGCAGCTGCACCATACAGGTCCTGATTCGCAGCCGGTCATGGATCAGTTCGCAGCGGAGGGAGTCGTAGAATCCTTCAATGGCGTGTTTGGATGCGCAATACGCGGACTGCAGGGGTATTCCCCGGTACGCCAGGGCCGACCCCACGAAGATGATGCATCCTGTGTTGCGCGGCCGCATCCGTTTCAGGGCACTCAGGGTTCCGTAGACCTGTCCCAGGTAGGTGACCTCGGTCACCCGGCGGTACTCTTCGGGCGTCGTCTCGTGAACGGGAGCGAAGACGCTGTTCATGGCGTTGTTGATCCAGATATCGATCGGCCCAAGGTGTCGTTCGATCTCCGCGGCGGCGTTATCCACTGCTTCGGGCTCGGCGACATCGAGCGGGCAGACCAGGGCGCGGCCGCCGCAGGCTTCCACTTCCTTCCTGGCGGCATCCAGGCCCTCCCGTCCCCGGGCGATCAGCGCGACATCGTCGCCGCGCCTGGCAAACTCGCGGACGATCGCCCGTCCGAGGCCGGCCGAGGCCCCGGTGATTACCACTACTTTTTTGGTACGCATAGGTTCCGTATGCTTTTCCTTCTGTTAACTCAGGCTGCGTTCCCTGTCCCTGAGCGCCCTGATCTTCTCGTGAGCTGCGTGAAGGGCCACCTGCTGCACCATGACGAGGTTCCGGCACCGGTTGGAAATATCCGCTTCCGGATCGAGGGCCTTTTCATAGG
>CBHWDR010000761.1:0-1686 GCA_966112575.1 uncultured Chitinophagales bacterium | reverse complement strand
CCTGATCGCGCAGAAGCAATAACCAGATCCCTTCCCGGCAGGCGCTTTCCCGGATTGTTTTCACCCCGCCTGCCGCGGCAAGGGCTTTCCCACCGTCAACCAAACGCCATGCATTTTGTGGTGCACACCCGCCCGGATTCTTTTCGTCGACAAAAGCCGGCCGTATGGCAACGAACGCCCTCAAAGGCCACGGAAGCAGCAGACAACGATGTACCTTTAAGTATGCAGTCGTGTCCCTTCATATTTTCCGATGAACGAAAATGGAAGTGGCGGCGTCACGCGGCCTTCTGGTTCTGCTGGTGGGTTTTTCAAAGCGTGATCTATGCCTTTTCGGCTTTCGCACAGCAGATGCCTTACCACCTGCGGCTCCCCAGTTCCTCCCTGGAGGCTTTCCTCTATCTCTTCCCGCATGTCTTCTTTTCCTATACCCTGATGTATGGCATCATCCCCCGCACCTGGCTTCGCGGGAAGTACGCCCTGGGCGTGGTTTCCGTTGCGGCAGTAGTGCTGGTCACCGCTGCGTTCGCGGCGCTCATCGGTGTCTTTATCATTCCCCATACCCGGCCCCTGTTCCTGCCAACGACCTTCATTCCCCCGCCCCATTACAACGAGCTCAATTTCTTTATCTCGCTCACGGCAGGCCTTCGCGGTGCGATCACCATCGGCGGCATGGCGGCGGCCATCAAGCTGACCAAATACTGGTATGTAAAGGAGCAGCGCAACCTGCAGCTGCAGAAGGAAAATGTAGAAGCCCAGTTGCAGCTGCTGAAGGCCCAGGTGCATCCGCACTTTCTCTTCAACACGCTCAACAATATCTACTCCCATGCCCAGACCACGGCACCCGAGGCGGCCCGCATGGTCATGGGCCTCTCCAGCCTCCTTCGCTTCATGCTCTATGAAGGCAGCCAGCAACTGGTGCCGCTTGCACAGGAACTGGACATGCTGCGCCAGTATATCGACCTCGAGAAAGTTCGCTACAACCAGCAGCTCGACATCACCCTCGACCTGCCGGCTCATACCGATGGCCTGCTCATCGCCCCCCTCCTGCTTTTGCCCCTGGTAGAGAATAGTTTCAAGCACGGCGCCAGCCAGCGGCTTGAGCATCCCTGGATCAGCCTGGGCATTCGCATGGAAGGCCGGAGAATGAAGATGAAGCTGGTGAATGGCAAGGCAGACGGGCCCGTTGAGGCCAAGGAAGGCGGCATCGGGCTGGCCAACGTCCGCAAGCGCCTTGAGCTCACCTATCCCGGCCGACATACCATCCGCATCACCGAAGACCCCGATGTGTTCATCGTTAACCTGTCGATCGACCTCGACGGCACACCGGCGCCCATACCCATCCGACAAACCGTTTTGCATGAGTGAACCCGCTGCCATCCGCTGCCTGATCATCGACGACGAGCCACCAGCAAGGGAAGTGCTCCGCCGCTATATCGACAACATGCCTACCCTCGAGCTCTCGGGAGAGTGCGCATCGGCCGTGGAAGCGCTGAGCTTTCTCCAGCAGCACCCGGTGGACCTCCTCTTTCTCGACATCCGCATGCCCCGCCTCAATGGCAATGATCTGATGCGCATTCTCAAGAACCCGCCCAAGGTCATCTTCACCACGGCGCATGTGGAGTATGCCCTGGAAGGCTACGAACTGGATGTGGTCGATTACCTGCTGAAGCCCGTTTCCTTCGAGCG
>CBHWDR010000760.1:0-1698 GCA_966112575.1 uncultured Chitinophagales bacterium | reverse complement strand
GTGCGACCTCGAAGCCCAGCTCTTCCCTTAATTCGAATTCCTGTTGCAACTGCCGGCCGTCGCGTTGTGAATAAGCGTACTGCAGGCTGCAGCGGTCCTGGAAAAGCGCACCGGCGCCGAGGTCTGCGCAGAGGGCTTTGAGCTCATGTACGGCCAGACGGCTTCTTTGGTAGGCACGGAAGGCGCGGTCGAGTCCCAGCTGCTCCGCCAGGCGCATCAGGGGCTGATCGATCTCATATTGAATAAGCGAGGTGGAGGCGGCTGTGCTGCCCATGGCCACGTGTCCTTTGTCAACCACAATGCAGTTCCTGCCGGCCTGCTGGAGATGCCAGGCGCAGAGGGCTCCCGTGATGCCGGCGCCGATAATCACCACATCGGTGTCGGCCGATGCTTTCAGCGAGGGGTAGCTCCGGATGAGCCCGTGCCGAAGCAGGGAGTAGGGGTAATGGGTGCGCAGATCCATAAAAGCAGAACAGCAGAGCTATTACAAAGTTCATCCATTCAGGCGCGAAGGGGGGACTTCTTTTTCCTCGCGCTTGATGATGAATACGGCGGTGGACTTGGGCCGGATTCCTTCGCCGGAATGAAGCGCATAGATCTTGGTGAATTCGGCCCCGAAGTAAATGATGGCGGCCACATAGTAGACCCAGGCGAGGATGATCACGATCGATGCAGCGGTGCCATAACTCGTGCCCAGGGTGCTCTTGTGGATGTAGAGGCTGATCAGGTATTTGCCGATGAAGAAGAGGCCGGCCGTGAATGCCGATCCGATCAGCGCATCTTTCCAGGAGATGATGGCATCGGGAAGGATCTTAAAGATAACGGTGAACAGGCCGGTGAGGGTGATGAGGATGATGATGAAGCTGAGGGTGTCGATGAGATAGATGGTGTAGTTGGGCATCACGCGGGCCAGCCGGGCGCTGAGCAGTCCGAGCAGGGTGTTCACGATCAGGGAGGCGAAGAGCACGATGCTGAGGGAGAGCACGAGGATAAAGGAGAGCAGCCGGTTGATGAGGAATTTAAGCCAGCCTTTCCGCGGCTTGGCCTTCACCGACCAGATGAAGTTGATCGATCCCTGCATCTCCGTAAAAATCCCCGTGGCCACCACGATCAGCACGACCACGCCGATGATGGTGCCGGCGGTGGTGGCGTGGGTCTGGTGAGCATTGGAGAGGATGTCCTGGATCTGCATGGCGGCATCGCTGCCGATCACGCCTTTAAGCTGAGTAAAGATCCGTCCCTGGACGGCATCCCGTCCATAGATACTGCTGGAGAGGGAGAGGATGATGATCAGGAAGGGGCCCAGCGCGAACAGCGTGTAGTAACTCAGGGAAGCGGCCAGTTTGAACGCATTGTCTTCGGAGAAGGCCAGGGCGGTATGCCGCAACAGGGTGATCGAGTTCTTGAAAAACTTCATGGAGGACGATTGCTGTGCCGCCAAGATACTGACAAATCATTCGCTTGGACGGGCTTAGGCCGGGTGCGAGGGTGGTGCAGGGCTAAAAAAACGGCCACAGTGGATACTGTAGCCTTGCTGATAGAATGGACCGTGTATATGAGAAAGAAAGCGTTAAGTCGGCTGTCGGGTAAACCATAAAAATCTTTGGCCAGCTTCCGGCACCGTTGCCGGCGGCTGTTCTCACCAGTTGGATCCTTCACGGCAGTGCTTCGTGTGGTGCGATTTCCACAGCAGGAGGA
>CBHWDR010000759.1:0-1703 GCA_966112575.1 uncultured Chitinophagales bacterium | reverse complement strand
GGCCGTTCCGGCCTCCAGAAGGACGCGGTTGGCGACTTCGCCTGGACCACCGAAGGTGTGCTGCAGCCAACGGCCGGTACCACCACCCAGCTCCCGCCGGCCCTTGCGAACCTCCCCTCACTGAGTGGTTATGGCCTCGATAATGCGGGTACCACCTTCCGCAATACCAGCAATGGCAATAACCTGATGCTCGAGTTCACCTTGGGGGAGACGGCCAGCAAGACCCTCTCCGCCAATAGCCAGATGCTGACCCAGGGCATCCTTCAACCCTACGTGATGATCGTGAACGCGCCGCTTCCCGTGACCGGACTGCAGTTTACCGCGCGCCGGCTCAATGCGCAGGAGGTGCAGCTCGACTGGAGCACACTCCAGGAGATCGACAACCGCGGCTTCGGGATCGAGCGGAAACGCGAAAGCGACAACAGCTTTACGCAACTCCGTTTTGTGCCCAGCAAAGCCCCCGGGGGCAACAGCAGCACCGCCCTCGATTACCGGCAGCTTGATACCAATGCCTTTGCCGGAAAAACCTGGTACCGCCTGCGGCAGGAAGACCGGGACAACCGGTTCGTCTATTCCGCTGTGCGCCTGGTGCAGGGAAGCAATGAAAAGACCGTGGCGCTCCGGGCCTGGCCCATACCTGCCCGGGAATTCAACGTCTTGCTCACCGGCGCCAGCCAGGAACAGCTGCTGATCTTCGATGGATCCGGCCAGCTGGTTCGAAGGGTTCCGATCCGCGAAGGGGAATCTGTTTTCATCACCGGCCTTCCTGCCGGTACCTATCTCCTTCGCCTGGTCGGCCAGCCCGACCTGGTGCAGCGGGTAACGGTGCAGTGACCGATGTGTGCTGAATGGAGAATCGCCCTGCCCCTGGTGGGGCTTTCTCTATTTAAGGCGATCAAACGATACGAATAACATCCGTGCTTCTGCCGGTCTTTGCGGTTTTCTGCGTTTTCTGAAACCCTTGCCAGGCCTGCGTTTAAGGGGATTTACTTAGGCTGAAAAGGGGTTGGCTGAAGGCTGGTTTTCATTCCACACGGGTATCGCTACGCTTCAAACAGAATATGCCCCAGGTCGTCGGGATTGGTTTCTCCTGGGGCGGCAGGTTAAGGACCTTTAGGAAGTGAAAGGAATACTCGACAGAAACTGGTGGCGCGCATGGCGCATAAAACTGCAGCGCAGGGCGGCGATCCGCTTGCTCGAAAAGCAACGCCTGGTACTTCGTGAGGGGATCTGCATCCGGGCGCGGGTCGTGGATTTTTACGACAGCGGCCGAAAGGTGAACGGCCTCCATCTTTTCCGGGTGCGTATCGCCATCCGGTTCCCCGATGGCGTGCTGGTGCAGGTCCTGTCCAATACGCTTTCATCCCATCTCCCTTCCTCCCTGCGGGATTGCCCGGTGCGCATGAAGATCCTCGCCGGCGACCTTAATCATATTGTGATCCTGAGCTGATTTTTCCTTTGCATGGGTTCCGGCAGCATCTCCTTCCCCGGGGATGCAACGTTTTAATAGGAAAAACCTACGCTTCGCTACGTTTTACTGGGTGCGTTCCGCACAATTTTTCAACTTTAATCATGACCGAGCAACAAATCATTCTGGTGCAGCGAAGCTGGCGGCTTCTTCGTGGCGTGGACCCGGTGCTGGTGGGGGATGTGTTCTACGAGAAGCTGTTCGCCAATCATCCTGCCCTCCGCCGCATGTTCCG
>CBHWDR010000758.1:0-1715 GCA_966112575.1 uncultured Chitinophagales bacterium | reverse complement strand
AGCCGCCGATGGCCGGCCCGATGGCCATGCCGGTTGAAAAGCAGATGCCATGGATGCCCAGGGCCTCTCCCCAGCGGTGGGCAGGAATGATGTCGGCGATGTAAGCCGCCGTGGCCGTGGGTTTGAAGCCGGTGGAGAAGCCATGCAGCAGGCGGAGGAAGAGAAAGCCCGCTACGGTGGTCAGTAAAGGATAGAGGAAACCGCAGACGAAACATACGAGGGAGCCGAAGGCCATGACCGGCACCCGTCCCACCGTGTCGGTCAGCTTGCCGCTAAAAGGGCGCGAGATGCCTGCCGTGAGGGTGAACAGGGCGATGATCAATCCCTTGTAGGAGCCGCCTCCGAGTGAACTCAGGTAAGCCGGCAGCTCGGGTATGAGCATGTTGAAGCTCGAGGAGAACAGGAAGGAGCTCGCGCAGAGCAGGATGAATTTCGGGGTCAGTATACTTGCTTCTTTCGCCACCATTCAGGGCTGCGAAGCTAGGCAATGATCAGTGATGAGTGATCAGTGATCAGTGAAGATCAATAACGAGTGATCAATGATGAGTAAAGCATGTTCAGTGCGGGAGTAAACCAGGATCAGACATCAGAAATCATAGATCAGAGATCAGACATCAGACATCAGGAGCCATCTTCGTCCTGCGAATCGGCAATTTGGTCCAATAGATTCCGGCAGGCCCGGAGCCCGGGATAGTTTTGTTGCAAATCGGAACCTCTTATGCAACGCGCCTTCCTCTTCTTCGCCGTTTTCTTCCTACTGGTCTTCCTGGCCCTGGCCTGATCGCTCATTCCCGTTTACCCCCTATCGCCCGTGCTCAAGCCTTGACCGTGTTCTTCACCTCTTCTTCGGCAAAATATTCCTGCACCAGCTCGGCAATGAGGGCGGTCCAGCCCGTTTGGTGACTTGCGCCCAATCCTTTCCCGTTATCGCCATGGAAGTACTCGTAAAAGAGCACGAGGTCCTTGTTCTCTTCTTTCTGGTAGAAGGAAGCATAAGGACCGTAGAGCCGGCGCCTGCCTTCTTCGTCCAGCGTGAACAGGCTCATCACGCGGCGGGTCAGCTCGCGGGCCACTTCACAGAGGTTCATCATGTTTCCAGAACGTGCCGGGCATTCCACTTTCAGGTGGTCGCCATAGAACTTGCCGTACCGCCGGATCGATTGAATGGCAGCCAGACCGGCCCGCGCCAGTTGGAGTTGCCGCCGAAGATCTGTGAGGTGGAATCGCCGGGGTCGTACTGGATGCTGTAATCCGTTCCGTCGACCGTAACGTGATAGGGATGTTTTTCGTGGTATTTGGAGAGCGCGCGGATGCCGCCGGGGGAGAGGAATTCTTCTTCGTCGAGCAGTCGTTCCAACAGGTAAACGAGGCGCTCCTTTTTTACGAGGGAGAGCAGGATCTCATCGTGGTCGCCCCGCTCTTCGTTGGGCCAGAATTTGTTGTTCAGCTTGCGGTAATTTTCAAACCAGGTCGAGCGCTGCCGGAAGTCTTCCAGCTGTTCCAGTTTACGCTTGCTGATGGTTGATACCGCGAACAGCGGCGAGAGGCCTACGATCGACTTCACGCGCAGGGGAAGCGGATCGGCACCCGGCACTGATACTACATCATAGAAAAATTTATCTTCTTTATTCCAGAGATGATGCTCGTTGAGCGATTCGGCGATCAGCACGAAGTGCTCGAAGAATTTGGTGGCCGTGTCTTCGAAAGAGATGTCG
>CBHWDR010000757.1:0-1719 GCA_966112575.1 uncultured Chitinophagales bacterium | reverse complement strand
GCGATCACCAAAGTCACCGGTGCGGATGCCCTGCTCGAGGGTGAAGAGGAGCGCATTCTCGATCACTGCCGCGTCTTTGCGGAAGCCGAGGTGGCGCAGCATGGCCAGGCCGCTCAGCAGCAGGGCCGTGGGGTTGGCGATGTTCTTTCCGGCGATATCGGGAGCGGTGCCATGCACGGCTTCGAAGATCGAGATATGGTCGCCGATGTTGGCCGAAGGCGCGAAGCCAAGGCCACCGACGAGGCCTGCGCAGAGATCGGAGATGATGTCGCCCTGGAGGTTGGTCATCACGATCACGTCAAACTGGTCGGGGCGGACCACCAGCTGCATGGCCAGGTCGTCCACGATCTTATCGTCGGCTTTCAGGTCGGGGTATTCTTTGGCAACTTCATAGAAGCACTCGAGGAAGAGGCCATCGGTGAGCTTCATGATGTTGGCCTTGTGGCCGCAGGTAATGCGGCTGGCGCCCTTCTTCTGGGCCATGTCGAATGCATAGCGGATCACCTGCATGGAGCCGGGGCGGGTGATGAATCGGCGGCTGAGGGCCACGTCGTGCGTGAGCATATGCTCGATGCCGCCGTAGGTATCTTCAATGTTCTCGCGGACGATGGTGACGTCGATGGGGATGCCGGCCTTGGAAAATACGGTGTCCACGCCATGGAGCGACTGGAAGGTGCGCTTGTTGGCATAGGTGTTCCAGGTCTTGCGGGCGGTGACATTCACGCTTTTAACCCCCTTTCCTTTGGGCGTTTCCATGGGTCCTTTGAAGAGGATCCCGAGCGCTTCGATGGTCTGCTGGGCTTCGGGCGTCATCCCGTTGGAGAACCCTTTATCGAATACCCATTTCCCCATATCTACAAATTCGTACTCCAGTCCGATGCCTGCTGCTTTGAAGATGTGCAGCACTGCATCCATAATTTCCGGTCCGATTCCGTCTCCTTTAGCTACCGCGATTTTCATATTGCTTACAATCTAAATGGTTAATATTCAAGGGTTACAATGAATAACCAGGCCATCGGAACCCGATCTCCAGGCGCAGGAAATGAAGGGCTTACGACAACCGGGCATGTCCGGTCGTGAGGTTTTCGTTGCGCAAAAATAATTCATGTGGAAACTTTTGCTCCTATTTATTCGTTTATAATTTGTGGCAGCAACGTTGTTTTATTACCTATGTAATCAAACTTAAGACGTATGGTCAGCAAGATTTAGGAAGGCGTTAAGGTAAGTGTGGAGACGTTCTACCAGCAGGATTATTCCAACCCGCTCCAATCGGAGTTCATGTTTGCTTACCGCATCACGATCGAGAACCATAACCAATTCCCGGTGAAGCTGCACAGCCGTCACTGGTATATTTTTGATTCGGATGGCTCGTACCGGGAAGTAGAAGGCGAAGGTGTTGTGGGCATGCAGCCGGTGATCAGCCCCGGCGAAGAGTATCAGTATGTGAGCGGATGTAACCTGCATACCGAGATCGGTCGCATGCATGGCACCTACGTGATGGAGAATATGCATACCAAGGAGATCTTCGAGGTGGCCATCCCAGCCTTCGATATGATCACCCCCTTCAAGTTCAATTGAGTCAGGCCAATCGATAAAAGAGACGAGATAGATCTTCCCTGTGGAGCGAACGAGGTGTGCAAGAGATGGGAAGATTTCAACTCAGGTTAACAGGCAGAGAGCCGCGCATCGCGCGGCTCTCTGCCTGTTAACCACTGCCCA
>CBHWDR010000756.1:0-1729 GCA_966112575.1 uncultured Chitinophagales bacterium | reverse complement strand
CGGTCGAATACGTTCGTGGCTGTAGGACTGGGCAAATAGATATTGACGCTGGCGCTGACCGAATACATGCCGTCTTCCGGAACCGTATAGATCCCCGTGGCCGGGTTATACCCATTGGCACTGTCGTATCGTTCCTGTTCAAAAATGAAGGTGTAACCGGTACTTCCCGTAAAATTCAAGACATCGGCGCTGCGGTCGGCCCGAAAGCCGATGAAAGGAGCGGAAAGCCTGTTCGCAGTTTCTGCGGCCAGGGCATAGGGCACGCTCACCAACTGCTGCGTGCCCATATCGACAAAACTGCCATTATTCGCAGGGTCGATCTCCACCTTCAAAGCGCGATAATTACCATCGGACCAATCGGTGCCGCTGATACTTCCACTAACGTTCTGTGCGCCGGCCGACCCGACCTGTACATTAAAAAGTCCGAGAGCGTTTGTAGTCACAGACCGGGTTTCTGAATAAAAGGGAATAGGAAGACCGGTTCCGAGTTGCAAAGTGAGCCGCACTTTGATGGCCTGGTTGGCCAGTGCCTGGCCTTGAGCGTTGCGGGCAACCGCCTGGTAATTCAACAGGCTTGGCACCTGCGCCTGCACAGTCGCGCAGATAACGAGAAGCAGGAGAACAGAGAAGAACTTTTTCATAATAAATTTTTGGGTGATGAATGATTGAGGACCCAAAAATGGATTAATGAAAAAGCGCGAAGAAACATTCAGCTCCCACCGGGGGCAAGCATGCAATAAGCCGTAGTGAAAACAAAACCAGGCGTATCAGATTTCCCGTTATCTGCTGACCGCAGCGGCCTCGTGCCGGTCAATGGCCTTACCAAGCGCCTCGAGCAAACGGATGTCGATCTCGTCGGCACAATGCCAGTCGGATCGCTTGTAAAGGATATACTCGGCCGTAGCGCCGGAAACCAGGATGGTCGTAGGGTTGATGGTGGAAAACAGGTATCGCTCACCTCTTACTTCAGCTTCAAATTCCATGGGCGCAAGTTACTATCCGCGTAAATTGACCTGTATACCTATTTCGAGGAATAAGCACTATCCCCTACCACAAAGCGGCGGGGTGGGTCCCGCGGGTCCGGTTTTTTCGTGTTCTTAACACAAAAGGTACTACCTTCTTTCTGTGAGAGCCCTGCTGACCTTATTCTGCCTCTTTCCCTTTCTCCTTCCCGCACAGAACCTCACCGGCATCTGGAAAGGCTCGCTGGGCATGGGCGGCGGCTGTTTTGCCGTGAATAACCTCGAGGTGCAGATCTCCATGACCGGCTTCGAGCTCAGCGTTAGCGACTACCAGTACGAGAGCATCAACCACTATGTAAAGAAGCGCATCCGCGGCCGCTACGATCCCGCCACGCAACGGGTGGAACTCAACGAAGGCGATATCACCACTTTTCATATCCATTCCCATTGCCAGATCTGCGTGAAGAATTTCCACCTTGTCTATTCCAAGTCGGGCAATACCGAAGTACTCACCGGCGAGTGGGACGGGCATATCCTCAACTCCGCGCAATTGTGCAGCACCGGCCCGATCACGCTGACGCGCTCCACCGAATCCGCCTTCAAGGAAGTACCCGAGATCATCGTGGACACCGGCATGCTCCGCCTCGACTTCTATGACAATGCCGAAGTGGATGGGGACTCGATCTCGGTGCTGGTGAACAAGAACCTGGTCGTTTCGCACCAGCGTCTGAGCCTGAAGCCCGTGACTACCTACCTCACGATCGACT
>CBHWDR010000755.1:0-1731 GCA_966112575.1 uncultured Chitinophagales bacterium | reverse complement strand
TGATCCGGTTGAGGCGCTCCACGGAAAGCAGCACGCCACCCAGGTGGGGCAAGGCCCCACCGCTCAGGCCCGTGCCTGCGCCACGAGGGGTGACAGGAATCCGGTGCTCGTGGCAGACTTTCATGATCGCACTGATCTCTTCGGCCGATCCCGGCTTCAATACCACATCGGGCAGAAAATGCAGGTCTTCCGTTTCGTCGTGCGCATAATGGCGCAAAACCTCGGGATCCACGTATACATGGGATTCGCCAACAATCGAACGAAAGGCCTCCATATGGCGGATGGCCAGGCTGGCCGGAACTTCAGTGGTCATTGCTTGCATCTTTGGTAAATATGGCAAAAATCGAAAAAAAGACAAGGGGAAAAAACCCCGGGAAATCTGACCGGAATTATGTATAAACAAGGAGGAGCGTTCAGTCAACGCGCCTCATCGTCCTATTCAGACAAGCAATCGCGAGCAGGACGAAAATACCGGAAAGCGGTTAAAAAGTAGCGAAGATCAATAAGCGGTCCGAAAGGAAGGACAGGGCGTGATGCTACGCGAATTGGGGTTGATGACGCCCTGCTTGATCAGCGAAAACTCGAAAGCGCCACGTGAGCCGTTGTAGGCTTTGAGCGAGGACATGGTGGCATCGTAGGAGAAGGTGGCGCGCACCGTATTGAACTCCAGGCCCACCAGCGGGATCACCGATTCCTTGTGCCGGTAATAGAGGCCGCCGATCAGCTGGTATTGACCATCGCCGCTCAGGTTATAATGCGCATTCAATCCACCGACCAGCTCATCCACGCCAGCCTGGTTGGTGTAATAAATATTCGGGTTGACGATCCACTGGTCGTTGAGCTTGAAGGACCCATTGAGGAAGCCGATGGCCCTGCGCTGCACCCGGTTGCTTTCTCCTGCATCGTTCACGAAGAAGGATTCCCGCGGACGGTTCACATGATGCATGGAAAAACCGCCGTTGACATATACGTTCTCCGTGGGGAAGTAGGCATAGTTCATACCCACCTGCATATCGAGGTAGGAGATATTGTTGCGGTCGAGCACAACGCCGGTAGGCAGATGCGCATCGAAAAAGCGCCCGTCGAACTGGTCGGGGAACTTCAGCTGCGTGGTATTGATCTGCTTATTGGCCCAGCCCACGTTGAAGCCGAGGCTGAGCAGGCTCGAGTAACCGAGCATCTGGTGATAGGCCACCGAGCCGTACACTTTCGTAGAGGTGAGGCTGCCGCTTCCGGCTACATCGCGCAGGATGGCGCCGCCCAGTCCTACCCAGCCGTTATTCAGCCGGTCCTTGAGGATCTGCGCATCACCGAAGGCGCTCATGGTTTTGTAGGGAATGGTCATGATCGAAGACCATTGATTGCGGTAATTCACGCCGAGGCGGTAATCACCATCGGGAATGAAGCCGGTATTCGCGGGATTGGTTGTGAGGGGCGAGTTGAAGAACTGCGAAAAATGCAGGTCCTGCGCACGCACCGGGGAAGCCAGGCAAAGTCCGGTCGCTCCAAGGATCAATATATTCTTTATGGACGGTTATCTGATTAAGGTGATATCGCCAGTTTTTCGGGTCCGGGTACCATCCGAGAACTCCACGTCCAGCGTATACGCGTACACATCCATGGGCAGCATCTTGCCGTTCAGGCGGCCATCCCAGCCATTATTCTTACTGATGCTTTCGAATACTTTCTCTCCCCAGCGGGCGTAGATCGTGAACTTCATTTTTGCAATTC
>CBHWDR010000754.1:0-1736 GCA_966112575.1 uncultured Chitinophagales bacterium | reverse complement strand
TGGTGTGTAATTTGATACAGCCTTAGGCAGTAAAACTCAAAAAACAATCAAATGAGACGTATTAGTCCTGTTCTGCTGATCGTATTAGGCCTGCTGGTGATCCTGCTCTTCTGGGGTTGCAACGGCTACAACGGTCTGGTAAACCAAGATGAAACTGTAAAGAAAGTGTTCGCCGACCTGCAGGCGCAATACCAGCGCCGCTCCGATCTGATCGGAAATCTGGTGGAGACCGTGAAGGGCGAAGCCAATTTCGAGCGCGGAACCCTCAATGACGTGATCAGCGCCCGCTCCCGCGCGACGCAGGTCAACATCAGCCCCGATAACCTGACCAACGAGAACCTGCAGCAGTTCCAGCAGG
This sequence comes from uncultured Chitinophagales bacterium, assembly GCA_966112575.1. Lineage (GTDB taxonomy): Bacteria > Bacteroidota > Bacteroidia > Chitinophagales > Chitinophagaceae > Flavisolibacter. The sequence continues at coordinate 1,378 of CBHWDR010000754.1, read as the reverse complement.
CCCAGGGCCAGCTTTCCAGCTCGCTGAGCCGACTGCTCGTGACCGTGGAAGCCTATCCCAACCTGCGCGCCAACGATGCCTTCCGCGGCCTCCAGGTGGAACTTGCCGGCACGGAAAACCGCATCGCCACGGCCCGTCGTGATTTCAACGGCGCGGTGCAGGAATACAATACCCGCGTACGCCGTTTCCCCACCGTGCTGCTCGCCAGCATCATGGGCTTCCATCCCCGCAACGGCTTCGAAGCCGACCAGGGCGCACAGAACGCGCCAAGGGTCAATTTCGACGACCAGCGCTCCGGTGGCGGCAATAATGGCAGTGCCCTCCCGGCACCCCCGGCCCCGCGTGTTAACGTGAACGATTCACCCGCAAGAAAATAAGCGATGCGGATCCTCCCCTGGCAAAAGAAAAAAGAGTTCTTCTCCGAGCCGGAGAAGCAGCAGCTCGTGGAAGCCATCCGCCGGGCCGAACAACGGACCAGCGGCGAAGTGCGCGTATTTGTGGAATCGCGCTGCCGCTTCATGGATGCGATCGACCGCGCCGCCGAGATCTTCTTTCAGCTGCGCATGGAGGAGACCGAAGACCGCAATGCCACGCTGATCTATGTGGCCGTGAAAGACCGCCAGGTGGCCGTATTCGGCGACCAGGGCATCTACCAGCGGGTAGGTCAGCAATACTGGGATGAAGAAGTAAAGAAAATGCTGGAGCACTTCTCCAGGGAACACCTGGCCGATGGCATCTGCCAGGCCATCAACGACCTTGGAGAAGCGCTCCACCAGCATTTCCCGTTCGACCGAGATACCGATAAAAACGAGTTGCCCGACGAGATCGTCTTTGGCCAATAGTCATGAAGAAGTTCCTGCTCCTGATATTCCTGGTCGCTTCCCTCTTTGCCTTCGGGCAGGTGGAGAAGTACATCCCCAGCCCGCAGCGCAATCCGCCAACGCTGGTCAATGACTTCGCCAACCTGATGATCCCCGAGCAGCAGCAGGCGCTCGAACGCAAGCTCGTGGCTTACGACGACAGCACCTCTACCCAGATCACCGTGGTCACCGTCACCGATCTCAAAGGCTATTCCGCCAACGAGTTCGCCACGGCCCTCGGACGCAAATGGGGAGTTGGCTCGAAGCGCAACAATGGTCTCGTGATCCTCGTATCCACCGGCGGCGAGTCGGGCGACCGCGATGCTTACATCGCCACCGGCTATGGCCTGGAAGGCGCGATCCCGGACATCATCGCCGACCGTATTTTGTCCAACGAACTCATTCCCGCTCTAAAAGCCGGTAATTACTACGAAGGTTTCGACCGGGCGGCCGATGCCATCATCCGCGCGGCTGCCGGCGAATACAAAGCCCCTCCCGGCTACAATGATCGTGGCCGG
>CBHWDR010000753.1:0-1737 GCA_966112575.1 uncultured Chitinophagales bacterium | reverse complement strand
GAAATTAGATAAATTTTAAAAATAGTTTAGTTATTACCTATATATTTTAAACAGACTGAATTTGGTTTGGCTATTTTGAATAATTTTTAATGAAATTGGCCTTTCAGGAAGAAAATCAAGCTTTGTTTTTTATTCTGCTTCAGACTCAGATTATGTTTTAATATTTTTTTTTAATAGTTTAAAACTCCCAAACTGAAAGCGTACGAAAGTAGTCGGGCGCTGAGTTTCAGATTTCAGCGTTTCGGGGAGTTTTTTTTGCGTTGCAGAATAGGAATAATTAAAATTACACCCCCATTTGTAATTACAAGAATAATGTCAGATCAAAAAAATCTGGGTCTTTACGATCCCTCCTTCGAGCATGACTCCTGTGGGATTGGCTTCGTAGCCCATTTGAAAGGCCGTAAATCCCATGATATTGTGGAGGAGGCTTTGCACATGCTGGCCCGAATGGAACACCGCGGGGCCTGCGGATGTGAAACCAATACCGGCGATGGCGCCGGTATCCTGATCCAGGTGCCCCACGAATTCTTCGTGGATGAATGTCTGAAACTGGGCATTAAGCTGCCTCCTTTCGGCCAGTACGGCGTGGGCCTGGTATTTTTCCCGCAGGACGAAAAGCTGCGCGAAGAATGCCGCGAGATCCTGAACCGCAACATTGAAAAGCTGGGCATGCAATTGCTGGGTTACCGCAAAGTGCCGGCTTATAATGGCGAGATCGGCGAAAGCGCCCTGAAGGTAGAGCCCGTGATGGAACACGTGTTCATCAAACGCCCTGACCTGATCACCAACCCGGATGATTTTGAAAGAAAGCTGTTCGTGCTGCGCAATTATACCACCCGCCTGGTGCGCGAGTCGGTGGCCCTGCCCAATATCAACGACGCTTTTTATATCGCGACCCTTTCGTATAAAACCCTGGTCTACAAAGGTCAATTTACCACGGCCCAGGTAAGATCTTATTTCCCCGACCTGCAGCATAAGAACGTGGTGTCGGCCTTGGCCGTGGTGCACTCGCGCTTCTCGACCAATACTTTCCCTTCTTTCCGCCTGGCCCAGCCTTTCCGCTACATCGCCCACAACGGCGAGATCAACACCGTGAAAGGCAATACCAACTGGATCGGCGCGGCCGAAGCGGCCTTCACTTCCCCCTATTTCAGCCGCGAAGAGCTCGACATGATCCTGCCTATCTGCGATCCTACCCAGTCGGACTCGGCTAACCTGGACAACGTGGTGGAGCTGCTCACGCTCACCGGCCGCTCCCTGCCCCATGTGATGATGATGCTCATCCCCGAAGCCTGGGGCGGCAACACCCACATGAGCGAAAGCAAGCGCGCTTTCTACGAGTACCACGCCGCCCTGATGGAGCCCTGGGATGGCCCCGCCTCCATTTCCTTTACCGACGGCCGCATCGTGGGGGCCACCCTCGACCGCAACGGCCTGCGCCCCTCCCGCTACCTGGTCACTTCCGACGACAAGGTGATCATGGCTTCCGAAGCCGGCGTGCTGGAAGTAGACCCGGCCAAGATCGTGAAGAAAGGCCGCCTGCAGCCCGGCAAAATGTTCGTGGCGGACCTGGAACAGGGCCGCATCATCTCCGACGAAGAACTCAAAGACGATATCTGCTCCCGCCAGCCTTACCAGGAATGGCTCAAGCATAAGATCCGCCTCAAAGACCTGCCCGAGCCCCTGGGTACTTTCCATCACCCCGGACAACATGCGCTCATGAAGCACCAGCAGGCT
>CBHWDR010000752.1:0-1738 GCA_966112575.1 uncultured Chitinophagales bacterium | reverse complement strand
GTTAAAGAAGTCATCGGGCCACTTCAGCTGCTTGCCCAGCGATACCGAAACCGTGGAGGTCTTCAGGTAGTTGGTATCCGAACGCTGCTTGTCGAACCGCTGCAATCTCGGGTCCCAGGCGTTCGAGAATTTCGAATGCGAGAAGGCAAACGTCAGCGAGTTGCGCTTCTTGCCGCCGAGCCAGGGCTCGGTGAAGGAGAAGTTGTAGGAAGAGAAGGCGCGGCCGTTCGACTGGTAGCGCAGGCTCAGCTTCTGGCCATCACCCTGCGGCAGGGGATCCCAGGCTTCTTTCTTGAAAATGTTCTTCAGCGAGAAGTTGTTGAAGGTCACACCCAGCGTACCGGTGAGGCCTACACCGCCCCCCCAGCCGGCTGAAAGCTCGAGCTGGTCGGAAGACTTCTCTTCGAGGTTCCAGGTCACGTCCACCGTGCCATCGCTCTGGTCGGGAACAACCTGCGGATCGATCTTCTCCTGGTTGAAGAAGTTCAGTGCGGCCAGTTCGCGCGAAGAGCGGATGAGGTCCGTACGGGAAAACAGTTCGCCGGGGAGCGTACGCAGCTCACGGGTGATCACGTAGTCCTTGGTCTTGTCGTTGCCCGCGATGCGGATATTTTTATAACGGGCCTGCGTTCCTTCGCGGACGCGCAGTTCGTAGTCGATCGTGTCGTTGTACACCGAAGTCTCCACCGGGTCTACATTGAAGAAGAGATAACCCTGGTCCATGTAGAGCGAGCTCACGTCGCCGCCTTCGGAGGCGCCTTTGCCAATACGCTTGTTGAGGATGTCGATGTTGTACACATCACCCTTCTTGATGGCGAGGATGGCAGAGAGCAGCGAATCGGAATACTTGGTATTGCCTTTCCACACGAGGTTGCCGAAATAATATTTACGGCCTTCGTTCACTTTCAGGTCCACCACCAGGTTGCCCTGCTTGTTGTAGTACTGGGTATCTGCCAGGATCTGCGCGTCGCGGTAGCCGAGCGAGTTGTAGTAGTCGAGCACTTTTTCTCGGTCTTCTTCATATTTCTTCGCATCGAACTTGGCGCCGGCCAGCTTGAAGCGGAAATAGGGGTCGAGGAAGTTCTTGGTCTTGGAAAGGGAGAGGAATCCCCAGTCGTTGACCCACTCGCTGAAGTTGATCCGGTCGTTCGTGCCGTAGGGGCTCGGAACGTCGGTGGGGTTGAGCGTAGCCTTCGCGCGCTCCTTGGTACCCTTCATCTGCTTCTTCAGCTTCACATCGCTCACATCCTGGTTGCCGTAGAAGTTCACGGACTCCACTTTCACTTTATTGCCCTTGTTCACCCGGAAGGTGAGTGAGTTGGCATTGATGAACACCGGGTCTTTCTTTTCCTCGATGTTCACGCTTACGTTCATGTAGCCTTTGTCGCGGTAGAATTTCTCCACGGCCTCACGCGCATTCCGCTTCGTATTCTCCGTGATGATAGTGCCTTTTACCAGGTTGGTCTTGGTCTGAAGGTCTTCACGCTCCGATTTCTTCGGTCCGTCCCAATAGACATTACCCAGCTTCGGGCGTTCGATCACTACGAGCTCGAGGTCTATGTTGTCGCCCGAAACGGCGGCGATGTAGATCTGCACGTTGGAAAAGAACTTCTGCCTCCAGAGTCCCGATACCGCTTTAGAGAAAACATCCGATCCCGGGATGGTCACCTTATCGCCAACCTGGAGCCCGGAAATGGACAGCACGATCGCCGTGTCCAGCGTGGTGAGGCCCGATACG
>CBHWDR010000751.1:0-1742 GCA_966112575.1 uncultured Chitinophagales bacterium | reverse complement strand
ATTGATCACGGCCAGGATGCATCCGATGAAGACGGCATGATAGTAAGCCTCACAGCTGAACAGCAGGGCGCGTCCCCAGTTCATGCCCCACCAGCCATGGCTGGGATCCAGTTCGAAAATGTCGTAGAAAAAAGGGCCTTGCTTGCCGGTGATCCAATAGAACGCAGCGCCGCAAACCACGAACAGGCCGCCGCCCCAGCACATCAACCAGATGTGGATGGTCCGATATCGCGACCCCGGCAGGAGCTGGTCATACAGGCGGATCAGCAACAGGAAAACGATAAAAGCAGAAAAGAGCGTGAACGGGATCAGGATCATGCCCGGTGGCACCTCAAGTTTCAGCAGCAAGGCAAAAAACAGGGTCTGAGGCTGGAAGTAAACCGGCGCATAGGCCTGCTCGTTAAAGGGATTGGAGTAGAGCAGGGAGTTTTGCTCCGCGTCCAGGTACTGGCGGGCATAGGCTATATAGGAGACATTATCGTATTGAATAAAGCCGGTCGGCTGGAGCTCTGCATCGTGGTTCAGCAGGTAGCCTCCAAAAAACAGGACCATGGGCATCAGCAGCGCCAGGGCCAACAGCAGGTTATTTCTCCTGGGCATGGCGACGGGTTTTAAAAAGATAGATCGCTCCGGCGATCCACAGGAGCAGGGAAAGCAGGAAGAACGGCAGGATCAGGGGCGGAGCGTACCGGAAACGCAACTGATGCCGGCCCGGTGGGACCGCGGCCGAAAGGAAGCTGCCTTCACTGGTTTCTATGTTCACCGGCTTTCCGTCCAGGCTGGCCTTCCAGTAGGGCAGGTGAATCTGCCGGAGATGGAAACGGGTTTGTGCGCCTGTCTCGATCTCAAACAGCCATTCGTTGTTGGTGAAGGAGCGCAGATTCCAGCGGCTGGCCTCATCTTCCGCAAAAGCATAACCCGACGAGCGCACCCGGTTGGTCAACGCCGGATCATCGAACAGCCGGTCGTAGGCGCTCAGGTAAGTGGGCGAATAGGTATGACGGATGAGCGGGAGCGCTTTCGTATAGAAACTACTGTATCCCAGCGAGGTGAAATACTGCATGGAGTCGGCCGACATCTCTCCGATCGTTCTGGCCGGATCCGGTGCAGGAAAGCCTTTCGGGTAGCTTCGGAGCAGTGCATTGATAGCCGCGGGCTTCTCCTGGCTTACCAGGGTGTAGGGGATCGTGAACTGGGCAACGACCATCGAGTTGGCGATCAGTACCAGCACGAGCGTTTTCAAGCGGTTCTGATTGAGAAAACGAATCGCCAGGAGGATAAAGCCTGTCTGTACAAGCATGTTGATGAACCCCCAGTTCAGGTAACCGATCTCGGAAAAAAACCGCTTCAGGGAGGCCCGGTCAAGGCCGTTTTCGAGTAGGGTCCGGAAAGCCGAGAAGTTAAGTTTATGTATTCGAAGGGCAAATACACCCGAGAGAATGAGCAGGAACAGGGTGAGAAGACCAACATGCACGCGCAGGCCCGAGGCGAAACAGGCCGCCAGCCCACGGCAGCCGAGGACAATGCCGGCGATGATAACGAACAGGCGCGCGTTTGAAGGGTGGCGGAAGCTGTCCATCAGTGGGAGCGCATCGTACGCGAGCTCTCTTACGGGTGCCTGTGCTCCAAGGGTAAAAAAATAGAAGAACAGCAGGCCGGCGAATAGGAACCAGGTCACTCCATTCCTCTGCCAGCGAAGGCAGGTCAGGGCGCTTGCCAGGAGCAGGATATTGAAATAGCCG
>CBHWDR010000750.1:0-1747 GCA_966112575.1 uncultured Chitinophagales bacterium | reverse complement strand
AAATCGACTGGGCCGGGGTATAGCCTTCAGCCAGCTTGAAATACTTCTTTCCCCCCTCCTCTTTTTCGTCGATGATGATAAAGCAATGACCGGGACTGCCTGCGTAGATGACCACCGTGCCGATGCGATAACCGGTTGCCTTCTTCATTTCTTTCGAAAGCGATATCGTGCTTGCATACATATAAACCTGGTCGAGGTATTTACGGAGCGCAGCTTTCGTTCTCGGTTGTGCGCTAACGTTGGTCATCACCACCCGGTTGCCGGCGGCTTTGGGACGCTTGCCGGATAAGTAATCGCTGAACCGATAGAGATCACCACTGACGAAATGGAAGGCGATCTCGTTATATCGGGCCTGTTCGTACAGGTATTCGGCACGCAGCCGCATCAGGGCATCGGCGCACTGCTGCAGGTCAGCCTTCCCCACATCATAGGGAATGATCCCGGCGCCCTTCTCCTGGTTGGCAACCGGTTGTCCGCGGTAGTCGAGGATGGGACCCTCCACAATGGGTAGATGCTGCAGGAAATAGGTCCAGGTGCCCGGTTGCGCCACCGGTGTACCGCCGGGCGTTTCCACGGGATCGGCTAAGCGGTTTTCCACAGTAGCCATGCTTCCGCCACAGCCAAAAAACAGGAAGATGATAACGATGGTACGCATTGGTACTGGTTTCCTGTAAGATACACGGCAGCCCCGAAATCCATAAACAAACGGGGCCACGGCACAGAATTTTCTATACCTAGAGAAAATCAGCAACATGGAACGCGCCAACAATAACGAGAACCGTATTCCCGAGAATGATCCTTCCAAAGCCATGGACTCGAAGCGGGAAGTAGAAAGCTCGCCGGACAACAAGACCGACCAGGACTTCCCTGGCTATCCGCATTATCCTGCAAAAGAGGATATTATGGATCAACGTACCGATACGCACCGCGTTGACCTGGATGTGGAGCACCTGGCTGCCGGGCAGAATGGCTCAGGGATCAATCGCCGCTTTGCCGACCAGCAGGAACATGCCGGCACCCGTCCGCAGAAGGCCGACGAATCGGATGACCTCGCTGCGCTCGACTCTACTGCCCCGGAGATCGGCAAGCCCCAGAACGTATCGAATGAAGACCTGCAAGAGGGCGGCGAGCAGGAGGATGCGCCCCGTTCCTGAACCGATCATGAGAATCATTATCATAGTTACCCTGGCGACCCTGCTCCTCTCCTGCGGCCCGCACCGCCGCATCGTGGTGCACAATGCCTCGGGCGAGGATGCCTCGGTCAGCTGGTACATCAAGGAAGACAGTATCCACTCGAGCCCGGTTTACCTCAACAGTTCCCGGGAAAGCACCGTACGCCTTGGCGGAAATGAGGGCCGCAACCGCTTCCGGCTGACGGCCGGCGAAGGCGTCTGGAAACCGGAAGCAGTTGTAAATTTTGCCGATGATCTCGACTCCATGGTACTCCGATGGGGAAGTCGCACGGTGCTTATGAATTCGCCGGAAAAGATCTCGGAATTCCTCATGGCCCGCCGTGGGCTTACCCGCGACCGTATCCGCATTGTGTTGGCCGACCGGGATTCCAGCAGGCAAGAGCGATAAGACCGCGATCTTCACCAATTCTTGGTACCTTTAAAACCATCGGATTGTGAAGACCGGCCCGGTCGATCCGGCAATATTTGTATCGTGAATACCTACGCACCATCGTCACCAACTGTTGAAAAACTCCAACTGCTCAGCCGTTATGCCAGCTACCTGTTCCAGCATC
>CBHWDR010000749.1:0-1752 GCA_966112575.1 uncultured Chitinophagales bacterium | reverse complement strand
CCCAGTATTTTGCTTTTTTCAGTGGCTGCATTGGAAATATCCCCGGTACGGAATCCCTCTTTCAAAACCTGGCGAACGGCCTGCCGAATGAATTGGGCTTCTTCTTCCAGGCCGAAACTGATTTCCAGCATCAGGGCAGCAGAAAGAATGGAGGCCAGCGGGTTGGCCTTGTTCTGGCCGGCGATGTCATAGGCCGAACCATGTACCGGCTCGTAGAAACCGGTTCCGTCGCCGATGGAGGCGGAAGCCAGCATGCCCATGGAACCGGCGATCTGAGAAGCTTCATCCGTCAGCAGGTCACCAAAAATATTGGTGGTGAGCACGACGTCAAACTGCCTCGGGTTTTTGATCAGCTGCATGGAGGCCGTATCCGCGAACATATGGGTCGTTTCCACATCCGGGTACCGTTTCGCTACCTCCTGCACCACTTCGCGCCACAACCGGGAGCTTTCCAGCACATTGGCCTTATCGACCGAACACAGTTTTTTCCTTCTGAGCCGGGCGGCTTCGAACGCCTTGATGGCAATCCGCTCTACCTCGAACCGGTGGTAGATCATCAGGTCAGAGGAATATCCCTCTGTCCGCACCTTCTCCCCGAAGTAGGCGTCCCCTGTGAGCTCCCGGAAAAAGAGAATATCCGTTCCTTTCAGCACTTCCGGTTTGATACTGGAAGCTTCCAGTAGTTCATCAAACAGCACAATGGGACGCAGATTGGCGTATAAACCCAGACCTTTGCGTATGCCTAAGAGGCCGTTTTCAGGCCTTATTTTCAAGGTGGGATCACTGTCATATTTTATGTGCCCTACGGCACCGAATAAAATGGCGTCGCTGGCTTTTGCTTTTTCAAGTGTTTCTTCAGGAAGCGGATCGCCGGTAGCTTCAATGGCAGAATGCCCCATCAACGCTTCGTCGAATTGAAACGCATGGCCATGATCGGCCGCGATTTGCTCCAGCACGGCTTTCCCGCAGGCGGTTACTTCCAGCCCGATGCCGTCGCCCGGTATGACCAGTATTTTCTTTTTCATGTTTTCTTTTCTTTTTTGCTTTGGTTTATTCAGGTAAGATCGTTTTAACAGGAGCGGCCACCGTAGGTTCCGGAAGGGGCTCCGTATAGGAACGCTTTGTTTTTTCCTCCAGGAAATTCAGGTCCTTTCCAAAGGTTTCTTCCATTTTCCAGAGGCCCAGTAAGGATACGCCTATCGCGATCACGGACAAAAGGGCCGTGCCCCAAAGGATTCCATAATGCTCTTTAAAGAGCAGGAAAAGCGGTGTCAGGATGAGAATGCTGCCGCGCACGAAATTGGGCACGGTAGTCGCCACGGTCGCCCGCAGGTTGGTGCCAAACTGCTCGGCAGCTATGGTGACAAAAAGGGCCCAGTAGCCGGCGGTTACACCCAGCAAAACGCAAAGCCCGTAAAAAACGGCGGTGGAATGCAGGGGCACGAACAGGTAAATAGCTACAAGTGCCGCACAGGTCAGCACATAGATGCGTACTACTTTTTTGCGGCTTTGGAAATACTGGCTCAGGATGCCGCTGGAGATGTCCCCGATCACCAGTCCAATATATTCCCACATCACCGCCTTGCCGGCCACCACCGGTGCATCCAGGTGCAGGGCCTTCCCGATCTCCGGAGAGAAGGTCATTAAAATACCGGCTACCAGCCAGACGGGCACGCCGATCAGGATGCACTGCAGGTATTTGATGAACTGGCGTCCTGATGAAAAGAGATGGAAAAAATCACCTCTCGACAC
>CBHWDR010000748.1:0-1766 GCA_966112575.1 uncultured Chitinophagales bacterium | reverse complement strand
GGTATAGGTGGCGTTCTGGCTGAGTTGTTTCCGGAACACCAGCCAGGTGGCAGGCAGCAGGAGGAGCAGCCGCTGCGTGGCCAGCGCCGTAATACCCGGACGGGTCAGCGTCAGCTTTTCTACGAGCACCGCGTTGAACAATTGTCCCAGCCCCCCGCCAAAAAGCGGCACTTCATTGCCCTTCACCAATACGGAGTTGGGTAATGGAAACCCGCCCTTCCCCACCGACCAGAGACCGAAGGCTACCAGGGGCAGCAGGGCGAGGGAGCCGATAACCAATGAAGCCCGGATCCTTTTTTGTAGAAGCAGCATCAGGCAGACCAATCCAACGAGGAAGAGGCCTTCATAGCGGATGGTGGTGGTCAGTACTGCCCAGAGCGGCAGCAGTTTCGGCATCGCGCTTTCTTCTTTCTGTGCCATCCAGTCAACGGCGGTAAACAGGAAAAGAAAGGAAAAAAGACACTGGAGTGTATGCTCCATCCCTCCCAGGACCAGCACCGGCAAGGGAGTAAAGACAATGGCAAGCAGTACGATCAACGCCGTTTGCCAGCGGCTGACTTGCTGCTTTGCCACCCAGTTGCTGACGACAATAATGACCAGCGCGGCGGCAACGCTATTCACCAGCAGGGGAATAAGTACCTGCGCAGAGAATAGTTTGAACAAAAAAGCCAGGATCAGGGTATAGAGGATCGAGGAGGAAGCCGAACCGAATTCCCCGGGATTGATGCCCCAGGTGCCGGTTTCCGCCAGCTGCTTGCTCAGCTCCATATGAATGAAGGTATCATCCACCGGATACATGAAATGTCCCCCGGTACCGCGGACGATCGTGAACAGGAACCAGGCCAGTGGAATTCCGGTGGCCAGTATCCCGGTTACTATGCCCCAGGTACGTGCAGATTTTGTCAACATACGTGCGATTTCGTTTGCGCTAAGTGGGCCGCAAAATAGCTTGTTTGTTCTGATCAGGCAAAGTGCTCTGTGGTAACCGGCAATTCCTGCTCGCTCCTTTTGGTATCGAGTTCCGGCATCCGGATGATCATTGCAACAAAGGGGTAATAGATCACGATATCGGTGATTTGACCGATGGCCTCCTGCGGGAATTCAGCCACGTAGAACGAGAAGATACAGGATACGATCGCACCGCAAATGATCTTGAGCCGCTTGTCTTTTAACCGGAAATACCGGCGGATCCCCTCGCGCATTACCGTAAAATAGACGAGGCCAACGAGGATCAGTCCGATCCAGCCGGTTTCCAGGGCTTTGCGCAGGTAGCCCGAATCGGGCGGGAAGCCGGCATTCTCGTGTCCGGGATTGAATTGCAGGCCCTGTGCACCCACGGTGCCGATCCCGCCACCGATCGGGTGGCTGTAGATGTAGGGCTGAATATATGCCCGATTGCGCTCGCGCACGTTGTAGGAATCGTCCTTCCTGGCCCCGAACGTGGTCCGGAAACGGTTCAGCGTGGGGTTATAGATCGGGGCATACATGATGAACAGGAAGGCGAGTCCGGCGGCAATCGCAAGAATTTTGGTCTGTTTCAGGTTAATGGTCAGGAGAACAAACATGAATATCCCGGCGACGAGCATGAGGTTCGCCGTTCGTGTTCCGGAATAGGCCATGGCCAAAACCATAAAGAGCACACCGGTAAAATACAGGATACGCAGCCGGATATTCTTTTCAAACCAGCCAAGGATCAGAAAGTATACGCCACCGGCGGCCATGGCCACGCCAAAAGCCGTAGGATCGGGCATGGTCGACCATTTCCG
>CBHWDR010000747.1:0-1771 GCA_966112575.1 uncultured Chitinophagales bacterium | reverse complement strand
ACATCCCACCATACGCGGTCGGTGATCAGGCGTACGCCAGGGAAATTGGCGTTGCGGGTGATCTCCGTTTCCGGGTAGAGCAGTCGCGCCGGCAGCAGGTTGTTGCCCAGCTGCGAAGCGATCGACTTCACGAGGAAGGTAGGATAGCCGGTACGACGCCATTCGGTCCAGGCTTCGAAGCCCTGGAAGCCGTTCATGGCATAATACTTCTGCGTGATGATCGCACGGATCTGGCCGGCGAGGGTGCCGGGCCACTGTGCGTCGGGAGCAGCGGCGATGTACGCGTCGGCATCAGCCGTGGTCAGACCAACTGCGGTAAAGCTGGCACGGATGCCTTGCTGGAACAGGGTCTGGGCATTGCCCGTAGCCCATCCGCGGGCAACCGCTTCGGCCTGCAGGAAGTAAGACTCGGTAGCCGACATCAGCTTCACGGGAGCAGCGCCGGCAACGGCAGCCGTACCCGAAGCGAAACGTCCGCCGGTGATGGCGCCAGGCGTGCTGGGGGCCACCGGGGGCTGGGTAGCGAAGCTGCCCTGGGGGATACCGATCACATTACCGGCCGCATTGGGCTGGTAGAACACGCGCAGGCGCGGGTCGTTGTTGGCGGTGTAGGCATTCACGGCGGTGCTCGAAGCAACCGGGTTCTGCGTACGGCCAAGGCCAACACCTTCGGCATAGATCGGGTTCTGGTTGCCACCTACGTTCGTGTACTTCACGCTCGCATCAGTCGTGAGGAACTGGGGTGTAGTGGCATAGAGCTCCTGGATGCCGGCCTGGGCCTTCGTAGCGTCGCGCTCCGACAAACGGAGGTAGGCACGCAGCAGGAAGGTGTTACCGAAGCGGATCCAGTTCTGCATACCGGCAGCGCCGCCGCCGAACACGAGATCATCCGTTGTAGGATAGTTGCCGGAAGCGGTCTTCGCCAGGGCGATGCCGCGCTTGGTCCAGGCAAAAATGGAGTCGTACACCTGCTGCTGGGGGGCATAGGTGGGCGAAAGGTTTTCCGTTCCCTGCAGCGCCTCGGTGAGGGGCACATCACCGAAGGCATCCGTGAGGAGCTGGTAGGTGTAGGCTTTCTCGATGAGGGCGATCGCACGGTAGCTCACGTTGTTCGACTGCTCGAGCTGCTTCAGGTCCTGGAGCACATCGTTGTACAGGATGCTCCATACCCGGTCGAAGTTCGAGGGGTTGGGCACATACTGATCCACCACCTTGTACTGCGAAGAGGTAGGGTTCTGTGTCCAGTACTGCGCATAGAAATTACCGAATACCTGGAGGTTGTTGCCAACGGCCATCGCAATGCCTGCCTGCGTGGACGGCAGGATCAGGTTGTCGGTCGCGGTTTTGGGCGCGTTGGGGTTATCGTTCACGTCCAGGAACTTCTTACAGCCTGGCGCCGCGGCCAGGGTTGTGCCGAGAACGAGGGCGGCACCGATATTCTTGAGATTCATTTTCATTCTAGTGTATTTGATCATTCGTATTAGAATGTGACGCGAAGATTGATACCATAGTTGCGTTGCGAAGGCTGGGCAGTGAAATCAAAACCCTGCGTGTTACCGGCACCGGCCGAGTTGATCTCGGGATCGGCGTAGCGGTTCTCTTTCGCAGTCTTCATCCAGAGGTTGTTGCCGAAGATCGAAAGCGAAGCAGAGCCGAACGGTGTCCGGTCGAGGATCCGCTTGGGAAGCGCATAGGTCAGGTTGGCCTCACGCAGCTTGATGAAGGATGCATCCACCACGTTCTCGCCATCGAGGATGTTCGGGTAGTAATC
>CBHWDR010000746.1:0-1788 GCA_966112575.1 uncultured Chitinophagales bacterium | reverse complement strand
TGCGGTTCTCCTTGGGGTCTTCCGAAATGATGGCGATAAGATTTTCGTTGATCTTTTTGTAGCGCAGTCCACTGTTGGTGAGCAGCTGGTCGAGCGCCTGGTAAACCGTGATGTTGGCGGCGGCGAAATCGACGCGCTGGCGGAGCCCGCGGAGTTCGTAATTGTACAGGAACCGAACGCCGCTCTGCTTCTCAACCGCCGTCAGCACCTTGCGGATCTCGGTCTGGTTAAGTCGCAGGTTTACGTTCTGGCCACGGACGTCCTTGGCCTGGACCTGAAAGATGGTAAGGAAGAACAAAACAATCGAAAGCTTCATAACCCGAACGACTTTTAGAAGCATGGGCTGACGAGTGCCCCTGGGGGGTACCGTTTTTTTCATTACTTTTAGTTTTTGGTGTAACAATTGGAAACCTCCTGGTCCTCAAAAACGAAGAGGTTTCGGTTATGACCGGGCGGGAAATGTTGGCGCATTTCCCGTTTTTTTTGCATTAACTGCTATCCATCATTTTTTAAAGATTTCTATTTCGTTGCCCTTCTTTTCAAATCCGAAGGGGATTACTTCCGACATTGCCGTCAGGGCCTCTTCCACCGACTCCTTATCGATCTGATAATAGAACCGGGCAGCTTCCAGCTTGTCCGACCTGAAATCAATCCGTACGTTATACCAGCGCTCCATCTTGTCGGCGATCTCCCGGAAGCTTTCACCATCGAAGATCAGCTTGTTGTACACCCAGGAGGTTTCGGCCACCGCCGTATCGGCGATATTTCGGGGCAGCGCCGAGATGAAAAACGGCTTTCGTTGTTCTGCAGGGCCGCCTTCCTTCTCCGCGATGTCCGCACCCGCCTTCACCGTTTTGCTCACCACCAGCTTCTCATGCGGACGAAGGATCACCTTGGGAGAGGTCGGCTCCTTCTTATTGGTCACCTCGATCAGTCCGTGGATCAGGGTCGCTTCGATCTTGTCTTCGCGCGGGTAGGACTTCACGTTGAAGGCCGTACCCAGTACGCGGATATCGATCTCCGACGTATGTACGATGAAGGGGTGCCGCGCATCTTTCACCACATCGAAGTAGGCCTCGCCTTCGAGCGTCACCTCGCGCACCGAGTCGTTGAAATTGCCTTTATAGGTGATATGGCTTTCCGAGTTGAGCCAGACGCGCGTTCCGTCGGGAAGCAGCAGGTGGGTGCGCGCGCCTTTGTCGGTCGCCACCTCGCGAAGCGCGGCCGAGGGCTTGTCGCCACCCGTAGCCGGCGGCAGCAGGTAGCGCGCCCCGATGACCAGCCCGAATACGCAGGCGGCGAGGAGGAGGCCGCCGATGATGCGCCGGCGCCGCGAGGTGGGCAGCTCCCGCACGATGGCGAGATCCGCTTCTTCCGGCCGCTTCTCGGCAATGGAAATAAGCTGCTGGAAGTGGATCTCTTCCTGGATATCATCGCTGCCCTTCTTCGGCTCGATGGTCCAGTATTCGATCATCATCTCGTAGAGGTATTTCGCCTGCGGATGCTCTTCGATATAGGTATCCAGTTCCTGCAGTTCTTCTGCAGAGGCTTCACCCGAGAGTTTGCGGGCCATCAGCTGATCAAAACGGTCGTTGAGCATGGCGTCTACTTATAAAGACGGGAATTTGGAAAGGGCTCCCTAAGCCGGGTCCCATTTTTTTTTGAACTATTTCTTTTTGCGGGGGAGAAAGTCGAATTCGGGGCGCACCCGGTCGCGGTTTTTGCGGACCGCCCTAACCCACAGGGGGTCGACCGTTTTTGGGGTGTTATTTATGATATGGGGCCCAT
>CBHWDR010000745.1:0-1790 GCA_966112575.1 uncultured Chitinophagales bacterium | reverse complement strand
GTTCAAGATGGCGTTCGAAGCCAATGGCGGCAAGGTGATCGACGAGATTCCGATGGGCGGCGCCAATGCCGTGCCGGATTTCACGCCGTTCTTCCAGCGCGCCAAGGACAAGAAGCCGGACGTGTTCTTCGTGTTCGTACCGGGCGGCGATCATTCGACCGCGGTGGTGCGCACCTATAACGCCCTCGGTATGAAGGAAGCCGGTATCGTGGTAAAGGCCGGCGATGCGGAGCAGGAAGAGCTGGTGCTCATCAACGATTCCTTCCTCGGCGGCAATGCGCTCGCATTGCTTCACCACATCGAAGGTATGGTGAATGTCGTGATAGGTCAGGTCCGGGCTCAGGGCCTGCAATTTCTCGTGCACAAGCGAACGGATCTGGCTGAAAACCGCCTCTTTAGGTTCGGAAGGATTACCCATAAATTTGATAAAAGTTACGATTAGTTTTCTTTTTGTCAAGGCTTTCTTTCCCCTAGTGCTCATCCAGCCTTTCGCCGCAGTGCGGGCAGTAATGGTCCGCATGCTTTTTACGATGGAATTCTTCGGAAAAACCGGAAACGAGGATGCCCGTGGGCAGGGCCAGCATGCCGATGCCGACCAGCATGATCAGACCTGTAAGGAATTTTCCCAGGGGTGTAATGGGGTACATGTCGCCGTAACCAACCGTGGTCAGGGTGCATACGCTCCACCACATGGTCTGGGGTATGTCGGCGAATTTTTCCGGCTGAACGTTATGCTCGGTATAGTAGACGAGGCAGGAGGCAAGCATGATCAGGAACAGCGTGAGGAAAAAGGAAATGGTGAGCTCTTCTTTTTTGGAGCGCAGCACTTTGCCGATCACGCGCGAGGCTTCCATGTATCGTCCGAGCTTGAGGAAGCGGAAGAAAAGCATCACGCGCAGGGTGCGCATGAACCGAAGGTCGCTGCCCAGGAGCAGGGGCAGGTAGAAGGGCAGGATGGCCACGAGGTCGATGACGGCCGGAAGGGTGCCCGCATAGCGCAGCCGCCCCCAAAGCGGGTGGCGGTATTTCGGGTTCTCCACGCAGGTCCATAAGCGGAGCCCGTATTCCACGGTGAAAACGGCTACCGAGATATAATCGAACAGGTGCAGGAAGTGCACGTAGTGGTGGTGGAAATAATCGACCGTTTCGAGGATGACGGCCAGCGTATTCAGGATGATGAGGGTGATGATGATCCCGTTGACCACACGGGGCCAGCCGGTATGCTGGCGCGGGTCAACCAGGTCATAGACCTTACGCTGCAGCGACCGGGGTGCAGCCTGGCCATCAACCATCACAACATTCTGGTGGAGCATAAAAGCAGTTTGTGAATCAACGATCGTATCGGAAGGGCGAACCAGTCTTCGTTTCGGAGAGTTCTAAGATAGGCAATTCCAAGCTCTGAAACGCGAACCCAAAGCCGCGATCCCACCTTACCTTTGCGCAAATTTGTAGGTTCATGCTGCGCACTCTCATCGGACTTCTCCTGCTGGCGCTTGTTGCCTGCTCGCCCAATAATGTGGAGATCGACAACTCGCTGGAAAAATATTTCAAGGAGACCAACACCACGGGCACGTTTGCCTTGTTTAACAACGGCACGGGGCGGTTCACGATCTATAACCTGGCGCGGTACCGCGTCAGTGCGTTTCTTCCTGCCTCCACCTTCAAGATCGTCAATTCGCTGATCGGCCTGCAGAGCGGTGTGATTACCAATGATTCGATGGTCATCCCCTGGGATGGCGTGCAGCGGCGCCCGGAATGGAACCGCAACCTGACCATGTACGATGCCTTCC
>CBHWDR010000744.1:0-1798 GCA_966112575.1 uncultured Chitinophagales bacterium | reverse complement strand
AGAAAGCACACGACAGTGTCCTGTTCAGCTCGCGCATCCAGGGCATGCCCCAGTATATGCCGGTTGCCCAGTTCCAGGGAGCCCGCCCCGGGGGCTATACGGACATCGAAGGGAATTTCTTCGAGCTTTTCGGCAAGGTGCGCAAAGGCGACAGCCTCTACATCGCCATGGCAGCGGACTCATTTCTGAAGACGCCTTCACCCATGCCCCTGCCTTTCAGTAAGGGCGATACAATCGCAACCATGATCGCGATCGTGGACGTGCTGCCGAATGAGATGGCCTACCAGGCCGACTTCGAGAGGGAGAATGCACCCCTTATTGCTGCGCAGAAGCAGGCGTCTCTGAAAGCCCAGGCGGAAGAGGATAG
This sequence comes from uncultured Chitinophagales bacterium, assembly GCA_966112575.1. Taxonomy (GTDB): domain Bacteria; phylum Bacteroidota; class Bacteroidia; order Chitinophagales; family Chitinophagaceae; genus Flavisolibacter. The sequence continues at coordinate 1,431 of CBHWDR010000744.1, read as the reverse complement.
CCTGATCAAAAATTATATTGCCCGCAATCAACTCAAATTGCAGACTACGCCCGGTGGTGTGTATTACCAGGTGCTGAAAGAGGGTGTGGGTCCCCGTGCGGCCAAAGGTCAGAACGTGGAGATCCGCTACCGCGGAACGCACTTCAATGGAGAGAAGTTCGACGAAGGTACCTTCCCGCTTACGGTGGGTAGTGGCCAGGCCGTTCCCGGTTTCGAGGAAGCAGCGGCGTTGCTGAGCAAAGGCCGCAAGATCCGCGTGATCATCCCTTCGAAGCTGGGCTATGGCGCGCAAGGCACGGGTCCGATCAAGCCTTTCGAGCCCCTGATCTTCGACATGGAGGCGGTAACGATCACGGGTACGGCACAGAAGCCGGTAGGTACCAAGCCGGCCGTGAAGCCAGCGGCCAAGCCGGCAGCGAAACCTGCGGTGAAAGCACCGGCAAAACCGGCAACGAAAGCAACGCCGAAGCCGGCCGCGAAAACGAAGAGCTGATTTATATGTGAAATATCCCGAACTTTACAGCGCATTCATCTACCGGTGAATGCGCTTTTGTTAATGGTCCCGTTTTTAGTCCAAAGATCCTTTTTAATCCGCTGGCCTTGTAAACACCAGATAACAGCACCGATCCGGTAGCAAAACATTTGCGGCCCCCGGGCCCCCTTGAGAAAAGAGCAGTCATCACTGCTCTTTTTCTTTTCCATAAGCCGACAGAAGCCGGATCGCTTCCATCGCTTCTTTAACGTCATGCACGCGGAGGATCGAGGCTCCCTGGAGCAGGGCGATCGTATGCAGTACCGTGGTGCCATTGAGTGCCTCTGCTGCAGTAATGCCCAGCGTTTTATAGACCGTCGCTTTGCGGGAAAGGCCTACCATGAGCGGCCGGCCGAGCTGCCGGAAGAAGGCCAGGTCATGCAGGAGCCGGAAATTATGGGCGGCGGTTTTTCCGAATCCGAAACCGGGATCGATGAGCACATCTGCCAGTCCTTTCCGGGTCAACTCCTGCAGGCGGGTTTTCAGGAAGTCAAACACTTCGGTCGTAACATCGCCGTACGTGGGCTTCACCTGCATGGTTTTCGGGTCGCCGGGAAAATGCATCAGCACATAGGGCAGTCCCAGGTCGAGCACGGCCTCGAGCAGGCTAGCGTCGAGCGTGCCGGCACTCACGTCGTTGATGATCGAGGCGCCGGACTTCGCTGCCTCCCGGGCCACCTCCCCGTAGAACGTATCCACGGAGATGAAGGCCTCGGGGAAGGCCTTGTTCACGGCAGCGATCGCGGGTACTACGCGTTCCAGTTCCTCGCCGCAGGGTACCCGCTCACTGCCCGGCCGGGTGCTCTGGCCACCGAGGTCGAGTATGGTCGCGCCCTCTTCCAGCATCCTGCCGGCACGGTCCACCACTTCCTGCACCTGCGCGGCGCGGCTGCCCGCAA
>CBHWDR010000743.1:0-1798 GCA_966112575.1 uncultured Chitinophagales bacterium | reverse complement strand
CGTCGGTACTGCCACTGTCGACCACCACCACATCTTCCGTTACCTGCAGGGCGGAACGGACGCAATCCACGATATTGGCGGATTCATTAAAGCTTATGATCACAACAGATAGCATCGGTCAATACAGCGATTTTGCACGGGTCTCAAAACGGCGAAACAAGTTAACCATCTTTTTCTCATACAGGCCGACTAATTTTTCCTGGAATGCGGCCGGGTTGGGCTTGGCATAGTGCCTGCCGCCATCCATGCCCATGACCAGCCCTTTTTTGTTGCGCTGGCCGCGGCTGGTCTTGGCTGCCCAGCGGCCGAGCGAGAGGCGCATCAGCAGCCGGTCGAGCCCATCGCCGGCGGGGTTGCGGAGCAGCCATTCGCAGGCGCTTTTCAGCCAGGGGCGGGGCGTTTCGCGGACGTAGGAAACCCGCAGGCCGTGGTTGGGCAGGAATTCGCGGCTCCAGCGGTTGGCCGCAAAAAAAGCGGCGAAGGCTTCCACGCCACGCAGGGGCAGCAGGGTGGCTACTTCAACCGCCGTGTACACGTTCTTCTCCCGGATCTCCAGCGCTTCCTCATCCACGAAATAGTTCATGCAGAACCAGTCTTCTCGCCGGAACAGGAAACTGAATTTTTTCAACAGGTGGAGCAGGGTGCGCGCGGTCCAGAGGCGGTTCTTTTCGGTGATGAGGAAGAAGTCGATGTCCGAATCCTCATCCGCGAAATTCTTCGAAAGCGAGCCGGATACGGCTACGCCTTTCACGAAGGGAAAACGGGCAAGCAGGCCGGCTACTTTTTCCCCCGCGCATTGCCTTTCCTCCGGCGCAGGGCCAGGGAAGGATCGTTCTGCAGCGAATAGCATTCATCGAAATGATAGATCCAGTTGCCGGCGCAAAGTTCCTGGAGGGCGAAGTTCACATCGGCCGGCGCCCAGGTATGCCGCAGGAACTGCGCCACTTCGATCTGCGTCAGCGGGTACTGAAACAGGTCGAAATAAGTGAGGGTGGCGAGTATGTCCTGCTGAATACGCAAGTTGTGTGGTTTAGGATGTAGAAACGAGTCGGGCCTTCGCGCGGTTGCCCCTGCCGGCGGGTTTGCGCAAGTTCTTTTCGCCTGCGGCCAGGAGGGGAAGGAAGAATGCATAAAAGAAGATCCCCTTGTTCACGTCGAAGATGTTTTCCGAAACCGAAACGAGGGCCACCAGCATGAGGAAGCCGGCCAGCAGGTAATTCCGTTGCCGCCAGGCGAGCCGAAAGCCATAAGCCAGCGTAAACAGGTAAACCAGCAGGGCGCCGATGCCGCCCCGGATCAGGAAGCTGAGGTACTGGTTGTGGGCATTGAGGTCGTGGACATACGCGGTGTACATCCGGTGGGCATAGTAGCGTTCTTTGAGCTGCTGCACTTCGTCGCCGGCGCCCCACCCGGCCAGGGGCCGCTCCCGGACCAGCTCCCAGGCGATCGCCCAGCGTTCGGCGCGCGTGCCGAGCAGGGGCGCGCCCCGTTCGCGGGCGAGGTCGGTCTGCAGGTCGGTAAACAGGCGGCTGCGCAAAGAAGGCACCTGCGCGATCGCGAAGAGCAGGAGGCCGAGGGCGAGGGCGGCCAGCAGGTAGAACCGCTTCCGTTGCTGCCTTTGTAGCCGCATGGCCGGGTAGAGCAGCGCCCCGGTGACGATCACGGCGATCAGGATGGCCCGCGATCCCAGCTGAAGCAAGCCGGCCAGCAGGAAGAGCAGCAGGAGGGCAAGGATGATCTTCTTCCGCAACTGAACGGCCCGATGCCATTCGGCCAGCAGGGCCAGGGCCGCGAGGGC
>CBHWDR010000742.1:0-1803 GCA_966112575.1 uncultured Chitinophagales bacterium | reverse complement strand
CTTCCAGAGCAATACCCGCCACACTTCCCTCGACGCCCCCGTGCATGAGGCCGAGGATGTTGCCATGGGCGACCTGCTGGAAGGCTCCGATGATACCGATGACGACGTGATGAAGGATTCGCTGCGCAACGAGATCCGTCGCGTACTGAAGTCCCTCTCGCCCCGCGAGGCGGAGATCGTCAATGCTTATTTCGGCCTCGACGGCGAGAATGGCACCACGATCGAGCAGATCGGGCAGAAATACGACCTCACCAAGGAGCGTATCCGCCAGATCAAGGAGCGCGCAATCAAGCGCCTTCAGAAAGCGCGATACAGCAATGCGCTCAAAGCATACCTGGGTTAATAACGTGAGCCGTCAGACGTGAAACGTGAGACGGTCAGGTTCAAATAGCAAATTGATGGGTTTTAGGCAGCCCCGGACCGAGTGATCGGCAACCGGGGCTGTTTCTTTGAGGGAAGAGTAAGGAACAAGGAGTGAAGAATGCAGAAATGCACGAATTCAATAAAATCAGGATCATCTGAATTCCCTCATTAGTTTTGCATCCGATATGACAAAAGCCTCCTTCTTTTTCCTGGCCCTGGCTGCCTTCCTGCTCGGTTGTGAGAAAAAGATCGACCTGAAGGTGGATGCCACCGAGCCCAAACTCGTAGTAGAAGGCTCGATCGAGAACGGGGGCGCGCCGGTCGTGACCCTAACCCGGTCGGTGGGCTATTTCGCTTCGATCACGCCCCAGATCCTCGCTAATTCCTTTGTGCGGAATGCCGAGGTTTATGTTTCCGACGGCACCCGGACCCACCGGCTGAAAGAGTATGCCGTTCCGGTGGTCGGCACCCTGGCCTACTACTATTATTCCACGGATTCGGCCAGCCTGGCAACGGCCATCACGGGTCGCCTCAACGGCCGGTATACGCTCCGCATCGTGGCCGAAGGAAAAGAATATACCGCCATCACCAGCATCCCCGACACGGCCAAGCGCATCGATTCCCTTTGGTGGAAGCCCGCGCCCTTCAATCCCGACACGAACAAGGCCGTAGTGGTGGTGAAGGCCACCGACCCGCCCGGGTACGGCAACTACATCCGCTATTATACACGGAGCAATCAGCAACGCCGGTTCCTGCCGCCCTACAACTCGGTGTTCGACGACCTCTTTATCGACGGCACCACCTACGAGGTACAGGTTCAGCCCGGCATCGACCGGAACATCGACACGATGGAGAACGATTTCTTCTTCCGCGGCGATACGATCACGTTCAAGCTCAGCAGCATCGACAAGGCTACCTTCGACTTCTGGCGTACCTGGGAGTTCTCCTATGCCTCCATCGGCAATCCCTTCTCCACGCCCACCCGCATCCTCGGCAATATCAGCAATGGCGCCCTGGGCTATTGGGGCGGCTATGCCAACCAGTTCCGGACCCTCATCATTCCCAAATGACCCCGGCTTGAAAGCGGGGGCAAGTAAACACATTACTGCAACAGGAATCCCAATCCCCCAATCCCTTATTACCATAATTCCCAATACCCCAATCCCTAAATCCCCTTCACACCTTATCCCCACCGCTCAACGGTAGCCGATTTCGCGCTAACTTTGCGCCTCAAATTCAGAGTACATGGAGAACAAAGCCGCCGAGAAAGTTTCCCTGCTGATCATTGGATCCGGACCTGCCGGTTACACGGCCGCGGTCTATGCCGCCCGTGCCAACCTCAAGCCGGTGCTCTACCAGGGTATCCAGCCCGGGGGGCAGCTGACCATTACCACCGAAGTAGAGAACTATCCCGGCTTTCCCGAAGGCATCCAGGGACCC
>CBHWDR010000741.1:0-1811 GCA_966112575.1 uncultured Chitinophagales bacterium | reverse complement strand
GGTACCGGCTGACCTCGAGGCTGGTCCTGGCCTTTCTCCTGATGGTGCTGGGGCACGTGATCATCTCTTACCTGCCCCTGCCCTCCGTGGCGTCTATCTGGAGCAGCGTGAAATCCTCGATCGACTGGCAGTTCGGCTTCTTCGTGATCGCCGGCTTTCTCGCCCAGCTGGTCGACGGCATGTTGAGCATGGGTTACGGTGTTACCTCGGCCACGGCCCTGATGTCCTTCGGCGTACCGCCCACGGCCATGAGCGCTGCGATCCACACCTCCGAGATCTTCACCACCGGCATCTCCGGCTATTCGCACTATAAATTCGGGAACGTCAACAAAAAATTATTCCGTCACCTCGTGATCCCGGGTGTGCTGGGGGCCATCGGCGGGGCGCTCCTTCTAGTGTATCTCGGGGAGCAGAACAGTAAATGGCTCATGCCCATCATGGCTGTGTATGCAGGCTTCCTGGGCATCAAGATCCTTATCAAGGCTTTTGCCCAGCCGGCCAGGCCGCGCAAGGCCAAACGTATCGGCTGGCTGGCAGGCGCCGGCGGCTTCCTCGACTCCTTCGGCGGCGGCGGATGGGGGCCCATCGTGACCTCCACGCTCATCGCGAAAGGCCGGTCGCCAAAGTACACGGTAGGCTCGGTGAGCCTCACCGAGTTCTTCGTGACATTGTCAAGCGCATTTACTTTTTTCATCACCGTTGGCGTCTCGCACCTGGGCATCGTACTCGGTCTGCTCATCGGGGGCAGCCTCGCCGCACCCATCGCCGCCCGCCTCGCCGGCAGGCTGCCAAGGAAAACGATGATGGTGGCCGTGGGCATCATGGTGATCATCTGGTGCATCCGGATGATCGTGAAAGCGTTGTAGCGAAGCAGCGAGCAGATCCCGGCAAGCCGGAAGCAGAAGAAGATCAGATATCCCCACATCAGCGATCCGAGATCCAAATCGACAAATCACCAAATCAAAAAATCAAAAATTTATTATATGGATATCGTACGAATTGCCACTGCGGGAAGTGTGGACGATGGAAAAAGCACCCTGATCGGGCGATTGTTGTTCGATACGGGTTCGATCACGAAAGACAAACTCGAGGCGGTAGAAGGCTCGAGCAAGCGCAAGGGACTGGATTTTACCGACCTCTCCCTGCTGACGGATGGATTGATCGCCGAGCGGGAGCAGGGCATCACCATTGATGTGGCGCATATCTATTTCGCTACCCGCAACCGTAAGTACATCATTGCCGATACGCCCGGTCATATCGAATACACGCGCAACATGATCACGGGCGCCTCCACCGCACAGGCCTCGATCGTGCTGATCGATGCGCGCAATGGGGTGATCGAACAGACGCGCCGTCATCTTTTCATCTCATCGCTGCTCCAGATCTCCACGGTATTCGTTTGCGTGAACAAGATGGACCTGGTTGGTTTCGACGAATCGGTGTTTTATTCGATATCGAAAGAGGTACAGGAACTGGCGAAGAAGATCGGCTATGAGGGACAGCTTCGTTTCATTCCCATCGCGGCAAAGAGCGGCGACAACGTGGTACATCCTTCATCGCGGATGAGCTGGTACAAGGGGGAGGCCCTTCTTCATTACCTGGAAGCGCTTCCCGTTCATGCGGGCAACGAATCCAGGCCCGCCCGTTTTCCCGTGCAGTTCGTGATCCGTCCGCTCTCCGAAGCCCACCACGATTACCGGGGCTATGCGGGTAAGCTGGCCAGCGGTATCCTGCGCACCGGCGACACGGTAACCGTTCTTCCTTCGATGAAGGAGGCTTCGATCCGGTCGATCCGGCGTGCGGAACAGCCC
>CBHWDR010000740.1:0-1811 GCA_966112575.1 uncultured Chitinophagales bacterium | reverse complement strand
GCCCGTGCAGGAAAATATGATCGGGCCATGGAAAAGGATGTCCTTTCCGGCTTCTTGCTTTCGCTGTCGTACTTCTTCCTCCAGTGAGTTTTTCGCAAGGGCTGCACTGTTCCAGCGCGTTTCTTTGAGTGTACGGGAGAAAACAAGCTTGGGTAAGCGATCGATCGCCTGGGCAAATGCATCCATGGACGGCTGTCCTGAAGGGTTTTGCAACAGGGATTGCCAGTATTGCATAAGCTGGTACGTTACCCGCCCATACAAGATCATGCCGGCACCGCTGATCAGCTCCGCGTAATGCTGATGGATCTCTTCATCCGCGATCCCTGCCGTGTGATCACTCACGCCGTCAAGCGTCATGTTGAATGCGGCAATTAGTTTGCTCATTTCTTTTACTGGTTTCGTTTAGTCATTGTCCCTTGAATTAGCCGGCAATATCTACTCTTATTCGTCATTCAGCGAATCGATACCTTGTTGTTTCAGCCGTTTCAGTGCGTTTTTCATGGCGGTAACTTGTTCGGCCGGATGCCCCTGCCAGGACGAAACTTCCCCCACCACCCGAAAGGGTTCTGTCGAACGATAGGATTTAGTCGGATTGCCCGGAAACTTTTTGTCCGTTAAGTCCGGATCATCCTCGATGGATCCCGTTGGCTCTACCAGGTAAATTCGTTCTCTTCCAGCACCAACGGCAAGTTCGGCACCCCAGATAGCCGCATCTAATGTAGCGGATAGAAAAATGTACTTCGCGTTTTTCTGCTGTCCGTAATTCGAGTTGAACCCGGTTTGGATCAGGTCGCCAGGAGCTAAGTCGGCCTTTGTTCCGTGAAAATAAGTCTGCGCGAAAGGTGTCGCATACCGATTACCCGACTTTGGTTGATCCGGGTCGGTAGTTCCGTCGTTGACTTCGATGTTTTTGGGTGTCATTGGTATGTGCAGAAGAATATTATATTTAATATTGGCATAATGTCTTAACCGGCTTTAAGGTAGTCGGTAAGGTAATGGCGATCGTGAGAAGGTCAGCAGCACCCACCCGATGATACCATGCATCTTATCTTTCACTTCAGGTGCTTCCCGAAAAACCCGATCGTCCTTCCCCAGGCCAGCTTCGCCGCTGCTTCGTTGTAGCGAGCCGCCGAGGTGTCGTTGTGGAAGGCATGCTGCACGTCGGGATACATGTGGAGCTCATACCGGGCGCCTGCTTTTTTCAATGCTTCTTCGAAGGCCGGGATGCCGGCATTCACGCGTTCATCGAGGCCGGCGTAGTGCAGCTGCACCGCTGCCCGGATCTTCGGCACGTCCTCCACTGCCGGCTGCCGCCCATAAAAGGCAACGGCGGCTTTCAAATCTGGAACATTTACTGCCAGGTTGTTGGCCATGGCCCCGCCCCAGCAGAAGCCGACGCAGCCCATGGATCCGCCGAAGTCCGTGCGGGTCTTCGCATAGTCGAAGGCGGACATGAAATTCTTCAGGTTGTCTTCCGGCTTGAGTTCGGTGAACAGCGACCTTGCTTCATCCTCATTTGCCGGCTTCCTGCCAAGGGCCGACAATGCATCCGGCGCGAGGGCCAGGTAACCGGCCTTTGCCGCTCTTCGCGCTACGTCTTCGATATGCGGCGTCAGGCCCCGGTTCTCATGGATCACCAGCACCAGGGGATATTTGCCTTCTTTCTTCGGGCGCGCCACGTAGGCCGACATGGCATTGGGCACACCGGAATAGGAGATGGTCTCGGTGAAGAGGTCGTCTTCCCGGGTGATGGAAGCGGTGATGTAGTTGCTTTCCAATAAGGGCAGCATGGACATCGCTGCGGCCGTTCC
>CBHWDR010000739.1:0-1817 GCA_966112575.1 uncultured Chitinophagales bacterium | reverse complement strand
AAAGACTTTTACGAGCATTCGGATCATTTCCTTCTCGACTCCGGCGTGCCGGCGCCGAGGGAGGAACGCGAGAACAAAGCGCTTCATGGGGGCATCGGCCGCAGGTTCAGCTGGAACCGCCTCCGCAATCTCGATATCCAGAAACCATTCTTTCTTAGTGGCGGGATCGCGCCCGGGGACATCGATAGCGTGCGGGCATTTCTTCAGAACCCGGTAGCCAAAGACGCCATCGCGATCGACATCAGCAGCCGCTTTGAATCGGCGCCGGGCATCAAGGACCTGGAGGGGATCCGGAGCTTCATCCGGAAACTGCAGGAACCTTTGCCAGTCCGCTCTTCCGGTTTTCCCGGGATGACGTCAACCGGCCAGTAGTGCAGATCAAGTGCCTATTCGCGGACCCGGCGCACCGCGAAAACTTGCTTACCTTCCTCTTATGAAGCGGCTTCTCTTCCTCGCCCTGCTCCTTCCGCTGCTCGGTGCGGCCCAGCCCAAAACCGATACGCTGCTGCGCATCCTGATGCTGAAAAGCAACAACCGTTACCTGCGCCTCGCGGCTGCCAACCCCGACTCCTTTCGCGTGCAGATCATCTATACCCAGATCGACCGTGACCGGAAGAACAAGCCGAGCTTCCGCAATTTTTATTTCAATGCCGATCCCAACGGCTATTTCAACCCGGCTTCGATGGTGAAGATGCCGCTGGCCTTTCTCGCCCTGGAGAAGCTCAACAGGATGGGCATCCGCGACGTGAATAAATACACGGCGATCGAATTCGACAGCAGCTGGAAGGGACAAAGAGCGCTCCGGGGCGATACGACATCGATCGACGGACGCGCTTCCATTGCCCATTTCATCAAACGCGCTTTCCTCATCAGCGAGAACGATCCCTATAACCGGCTCTACCAGTTCCTCGGGCAGGGACCGATCAACCGGAGCCTCCGGGCGAAGGGTTATCCCAACAGCCGCATCACGCGCATGTTCATGGGTTTCGATGAAGAAGGCAATCGCCATACGAATGCGATCCGCTTTTCCGACCACAAGGGGATGACCATCCATACGCAGGCCGCGGCTTACAATTCGGACCCATTCGATTTTTCCCGGCCCATCCTGCTGGGCAGAGCCCATATGAACGGCAAGGATGAGCTCATCCCGGCGCCGTTTGATTTCACCAGACACAACAACCTGCCGCTCGAAGACCTGCAGCAGATGCTCCAGTCGGTACTTTTCCCCGAATCGGTACCCCGACGGCAGCGCTTCGACCTCACCGAAGACGACTACCAATTCCTTTACCGCTACCTTTCGCAATTCCCTTCCGAGACGCCCGTACCGAAGTACGACAGCACCGCGTTTTACGACAGCTACGTGAAGTTCTTCTTCCGCGACTCAACGAAGAAAATGCCCCAGGGCGTGCGCGTGTTCAACAAGGTGGGCTGGTCGTATGGCTTCCTCACCGATGTTTCCTATGTTGTGGATTTCAACAACAAAGTCGAGTACATGCTGGCTGCTACCATTTATGTGAACAGCGACGGGGTGATCAATGACGGGAAGTATGATTACGAGACCATGGGGCATCCTTTTCTACACGCCCTCGGACAGCAGATCCATCGGTATGAGCTCGGCCGGCACCGCGCCTATCGTCCCAACCTCGATCGCTTCCGCATCCAGTACGAAAAGCGTGATCCCCGGGATCAGAGGCCGGTGGTGAAGGAAGTAGATAATTGATTGGGTTGGCTCGCACTTTATTTTGAACCCCGCCTACGCTTAAGCTTCGGCGGACGCAGCACGGAGGCACTAAGGCACAAAGAGACACGGAGGTTTT
>CBHWDR010000738.1:0-1820 GCA_966112575.1 uncultured Chitinophagales bacterium | reverse complement strand
GGTTGCTCTTAACGGGGTTTGGCTGGCTGATCATAACCGGCATCATCCTGCTGGCGCAGGGTGCTTTCGTCTTTGCCTATGACGCCCTGCTCCACAGCTTCTTCATCGGCTTTGTGTTCTCAATGATCTTTTCGCATGCGCCCATCATCCTGCCCGGCATCCTGCGCAAGCCGGTGAAGGTCTTCCATCCCCTGCTTTATGTATGGTTCTTTAGCTTGCAGCTCTCGCTGCTGCTGCGCATTTTTTCCGATCTATTGGGTGAAACCGAAGGAAGAAAGGTCGGGGGGCTGATCAACGGGATCGCCATGCTCTGCTTCTTTCTCACCATTGGCCTGCGTACGGCGCAACAGCTCCGGTCCTTACGAAAAGCCTAGCAAGGCCTTCGCATCGGCACTCATCCGTTCGCGGCTCCAGCGCGGCTCGTAGGTCACCTCCACATGTACATCACTGATACCGGGAAGCGCTGCCACCGCGGCACGCACCTGTTCGGGAAGAAAGGCCGCAGCCGGACAGGAAGCCGTCGTGAGTGTCATCACCACGTAGGCCTTGGTACCGATGAGTTGTACATCATACACCAGTCCCAGATCATAAATGTTTACAGGAATTTCTGGATCGTAAATGGTCTTCAGCTGCCCGACAATATCTGCCACTTCCATAAAGGTATTTCCGGCAAAATTCGACCATCTGTTCCGTCACTACCCTGAGTGCGCACCGAGGATCAACTGATCCTGCTCAGCTATTGTTCGATCGGCTTCTGATCGCTGGTGATCACCTTACCCCGGCCGGGACTGTCTTTGGGCATGAGTACGGAATCGTTGACAATCTTGATCGAATCGGGAATGGCATCGGAAGCGGGCTGCACGGTTTGCGGATCTTTCAATGCAGGCTCGCTGCGGTCGTTGGTATTGTTCGATCCGCAGGCAGCAAGCGCAAAGAGCGCAGCCAGGAGAAGCATGGATTTCATAACGAGGTTTAGCGTTTGCAGAACAAGCATCGTGCCTTTCAGTTGATCATACGAAAAGCAAGCACGCCCCGGGATGCCGGCAAGGCATGTTTCAATCCGCTCAGGTCAACCACAACACGACCATTCACCATCTTCCATTTCACCGGCTGACCGGTCTGCAGGCAAACGATCGACGAGCGCCGCGTGGGAAGGTGGCTGCTCCAGGATATGCTGGCCGGCAGTGGCAATGAAGGATCCAGCGCCACAAGCGCATAAGTGTAGTTCCGACTCTTCGAGGCGGTGAACCACGTGTTGCCTTCGTGGTAACCGACTACCGGGCGTGTATCGTAAATGGCTTCGCCATTGCGTTTCAGCCAGTCGCCGATCTGTTGCATACGATGCAGGGCGCTGTCTGGGATCCGGCCCGTTGCATCCGGCCCGATGCCCAGCAGCAGGTTACCGCCCTTGGCCACCACTTCCACCAGGTTGCGGATGATGGTGGATGCCGGCTTGAATCGGTCGCGGGGCACATAGCCCCAGTTGTCGGCCAGGGTCATGCAGCTCTCCCAGGGATAATCGAGCTGCGCTTCAGGGATCCGTTGCTCGGGCGTACGGTAGTTCTCATAGGCGCCATGTACGGTCCGGTCTACGATCAGCAACCCGGGCTGCGCCGCACGCGCCATCGCCGCAATGCGGGGCAGGTCGATGTCCTGGCTCCATTCGGGAATCCGCATACCCCAGGAGCGCACTTCCTCGTTGATCGTAGACAGCGGGCGCACCCAGCCTCCGTCGAGCCAAAGCAGGTCTACCGGCCCGTAGCCGGTCATCAATTCCTTTACCTGGTTATAGGTATAGTTCCGGAACCGTTCCCAGCGCC
>CBHWDR010000737.1:0-1838 GCA_966112575.1 uncultured Chitinophagales bacterium | reverse complement strand
ATTAACACCCAGAATATCCTCTTCATCTGCGGCGGCGCCTTCGACGGCATCGACAAGATCATCGGCCGCCGCGTGCAGACCAATACCATCGGTTTCAACGTGGACAAGGCCCTGCAGGAAAACATGAAGAAAAACCTGCTCCGCTACGTGAATGCTCAGGACCTGAAATCCTTTGGCCTGATCCCAGAGCTGCTTGGCCGCCTGCCGGTGGTAACGCACCTCGATCCGCTGGATGCAGAAACCCTGCGTGCGATCCTCACCGAACCAAAGAACGCATTGATCAAGCAATACATCCGCCTCTTCGAACTCGAAGGCATCAAGCTTACGATCGAAGACGAAGTGCTCGACTTCATGGTAGAAAAAGCCAATGAATACAAGCTCGGTGCGCGCGGACTCCGCTCGATCTGCGAAGGCATTCTTACCGATGCCATGTTCGAGCTTCCTTCCAGCAAGGAGAAATTCTTTACGCTGGATATCGAATACGCGAAGCGCAAATTCGACAAGAGCAAATTGAGCCTGCTGAAAGTAGCCTGAGCTGAAACGAAATGACGAATCGAAATTAATTTTGAGGAATGATCGCTTTTGCGATCATTCCTTTTTTCATCAACGGATAAAACCAGTAACATGTTTGGATTGAACAAAGACAATGCACAAGGACAGGTTTCGGAACTGATCGAGAAACTGAAATCGGAAGCGAAACTGAGCGATGAGCAGGCCAACCAGGTGATCGAAACCATCAAGAATTTCGTGGTGGACAAATACCCCATGCTCTCCGGCGCCGTGAACAGCATGTTCGGCAACAAATAAGCGCCACAAAGATTTAAAAGCTGCTCCTTCGGCGTCAGGTTCCTGTCGACGAAAGGAGCAGCTTTTTTGTCCATGGCTCAGCATTTGCGTTTTTATGATGGAATAAATATGATGATCATGAACGACCTCATCCAGCATGTTGTGGAAAAAACAGGGATAAGTCCCGAGAAGGCCAAAGAAGTAATAGCTGCGATCTCCGGCTTCGTGTCGCAAAAATTCCCCCATTTGTCCGAGCCCATCCATTCCGCTTTGGGTGGCACGAGAGATGACGATGGCCTCGGCGGAAGCAGCAATGACCTCATCGGCGGGATAGGCGGCAAGTTCGGCATCTGAGCCCGTTTTCCCAGACATCATTAGTCCTCAGCAAATCGGGTACGCCCTCGCCATAAGCGTATTTGAGTAACCTTTCTGCGCCATCCTCTCCATCTGCGCAATCCCCTTAAATGAAGAGTCCCCCCGCAGGCGGGAGGACTCAGTTTTGGTTCGGCTCACATAGGTTGGTTTTCCGTCCTAATTATCTTCGACTGCACTTTACGAGCAACCCATGCTGTTGCCGCAATTCAGACATTTATAGCAAGTGCCGCTTCTAACGGTGATGTGACCGCAGGTGTTACAGGCAGGTGCATCGCTTTGCATGCTCTTGGCTGCTACGTTCACTGCATCCAGGGCCTGGACCGGCCGGGCCGCCTTGGTCACCTGGGGGGCTATGGAAGCTACCACACGTACCGAGGAAAGCTCTGGCTTCTGCACTCCAGCGGTCTTGTCCGCAGTAGGCTCGGCGGAGGCGGGGGTATCCCACTCTTCTTCTCCTGTATTGCCGATCTCGGGCTTGTCGAGCACATGCACCAGGTCGGTGCGGTTGAGGTACTCGTAGCCGAGGAGGCGGAAGATGAAGTCCACGATCGAGGTGGTCGACTTGATGTTCGGATGCTCTACGAATCCAGCCGGGTCGAACTTGGTGAAGACAAACTTCTCCACGTACTCATCCAGGGGAACGCCGTACTGCAGGCCGATCGAGATCGCTACGGCAA
>CBHWDR010000736.1:0-1839 GCA_966112575.1 uncultured Chitinophagales bacterium | reverse complement strand
GCAGCAGCGCGAAGGCACGATGCTGAAGATCATGAAGGCGATCGTGCACATGCAGTATGATTATTTCATGACCGGCGACATCAGCCAGCTGAAGCCGATGATCCTGAAGAATATCGCCGAGATGGTGGGCGTGGATATCTCCACCGTTTCGCGCATCACCTGCAACAAGTACGCGGAGTCGCCCTTCGGCCTGCTGCTGCTGAAAGACCTGTTCACGGAAGGCATTGCCAACCAGAGCGGCCAGGTGATCTCGAACAAAGTGATCCAGTCGGCCATTGAAGAAGTGATCGAGAGTGAGGACAAGCATAATCCGTACACCGACCAGCAACTGGTGAAGATCCTTTCGCAGAAAGGCTTCTCCGTAGCGCGCCGCACGGTAGCGAAATACCGCGAACAGCTGCAGATACCCGTGTCGCATGTACGGGGCCTGTGGGCATAATTTTTCTACATTTGAGTACAACCCATAAACACAACGAAAGCAATGCAAACCATTCTCATTATCGATGATGACCGCGACATGTGTCTTCTGCTCAAGCGTTTCCTTACCCGTCATGGCTACGAGGTAGCGGAAGCGTACAATGGCAAGAAGGCGCTGGAGTATCTCGAGTCCAACGAACCGGACCTGGTCATGTGCGATTTCCGCCTGGAAGACATGGAGGGAAACGTGCTGCTCGGTAAGATCAAAGAACGTTACCCCAGGCTGCCCGTGATCATCATCACCGGATACAGCGATATCAAGATCGCCGTGGAAGTGATGAAGATGGGCGCTTACGATTATATCACCAAGCCCCTTTTCCCCGACGAGATCCTGGTGACCATCAAACAGGCCCTGGAAACCGCTTCGCGCGAGGATTACACGCCCGCCGTACATACAGCGGCGCCGGCCTCGGCCAACGGCGCGGCCACCGCAACTTCCGAGAAGCCTGCGGCCACGAAAGATAAAGGCCCGGTCATCACCGTTTCCGGCGATTATATTTTTGGCGACACCCCGGTGTTCAAGCAGATCCTTCAGCAGATCGACCTGGTGGCGCCCACGAATTATACCGTGATCATTCATGGCGAGAGCGGCTCGGGTAAGGAAGCCATCGCCCAGGAGATCCACAAGCGATCGAAGCGCAAGGGCAAGCCCTTTGTGGCGATCGATTGCGGCGCCCTGTCGAAAGAGCTGGCCGGCTCCGAACTTTTTGGTCATGAGAAAGGCTCCTTCACCGGTGCCCTCAACCAGAAGAACGGCTCCTTTGAGCTCGCCAACGGCGGAACCATCTTCCTCGACGAGATCGCCAACCTTTCCTACGATATCCAGATCTCCCTGCTCCGCGTTGTGCAGGAACGCAAGATGCGCCGCGTAGGTGGTGTGAAGGATATCGAGCTGGATGTACGGATCATCATTGCCTCCAACGAGCGCCTTTGGGACGCCGTGCGCAAGGGCAAGTTCCGCGAAGACCTGTACCATCGCTTCAACGAGTTCTCGATCGACGTGCCGCCGCTGCGCCAGCGTCCGGACGATGTGATGCTCTTCGCCAACCACTTCCTTCAGCAGACCAACGGGGAGCTGGGCAAGAACATCAAGCGCTTCAGCAATGAGGTGGAGACCATCTTCCGCGGCTATGTATGGTATGGTAACCTGCGCGAGCTGCGCAACGTGATCAAGCGCGCGACCCTGCTCACCGATGGTGAGGAGATCACGCCGAACTCCCTGCCTTTCGAGATCTCCAACTTCAGCAAGCTGCAGTTCGAGAAGGCTCCCGAGCCTGTGGTTTCGCAGGCCGCTACGGTTCCTTCCTCTTTCACCGAGGTGGAGAACAACACGCGGTCGATGTCGGAGACCACGCTCAAAGG
>CBHWDR010000735.1:0-1840 GCA_966112575.1 uncultured Chitinophagales bacterium | reverse complement strand
ACCATTGGATCTTCGATGGCTATTCTTCACCCGAAACCATGGACCATGAATGTGCTGGTAGTTGAACCCGAAAAGAAAGAAGCGCAAAAGCTGGTGCGCGTGCTTCGTCTGGTGGACCCTTCGATCACCGTGGTGCAGACCCTTTCCAGCCTTTCGCTGCTGTCCTCCTGGATGGAGGCGAACCCCCGACCGGATATCGTGCTGGTCAATCAATCCAAGCTGCCCAAGCTGGCTGCCGTGAATACCGATGTCCTGGCCCGGCTGGTGCTGCATACCCGCCAGCTGCATTTCACTTACCTCGCATTTCGCTCCCATACGCTCGCACAACTCCATGCGGCTCCACCGAAGCCGCGTACAGAAGGACACCTGTTCGAGACGTTTGCTGCCGGAGGCCCGGACCTTCCTGCTTTGCTGCCAGCTGCCTTCAAGCACCGCTTTTTCGTGGAATCAGGAAAACGCTTCATCTCCATCCCCGTAAAGGACATCGCCTATTTCGTTTCCGATGGCCGCTTCGTATACCTGACTACGCATGCAGGTAACCGTTATATCGTGCACCATCGCATGGATGAGCTCGAGCAGCTGCTCGACCCCGTCTCCTTCTACCGGCCCAACCGCGGCTATATCATCTCTGTCGATGCCATCGACCAGATCCACCCTTATTTCGGTGCCCGCTTCAAGATCCGTCTCAAGCCTTCGGTTCCCGATGAGGTCCTCGTCAGCCGCAACCGCGCGCTCGGCTTCCGAAAATGGCTGGGTGACTGATTCCCTTCATGACGGATTTCATACGATTCAGGCATTCTATCTGCATCCTGGTTAAAATCCGGTTGACCAGGCCCCTTCCCAGAGCGTAGATTTAGGAACATAAGATCATCGCATCAGCGTCCGGTCTTATGGATACCCTGAGGTCCTGCCGTCCAATACCTCCTGTAAAAGCCAACCTTTCTGTGTGTGTAATCGGGCGGGGCCGATGGGTATCTAATCCAAACTGCCATGAGAAAGAAAATCCGTATCCTCAGCAGCCTCCTGCTGCTCCATCAGCTCCTGCTTGCCCAATGTCCGCCAACGCCCGCCTTCCCGGTCTGCAATGGCACGGAAACGCTCGTTGCCAGCAGCGACAACATTCCTTCGGGTCAAACGCGCTATTTCTACGGCGCCCCTGCCACCATTTCCAACGTCCGCCTGGCTGGTGGTACATTGGTGATCTGCTCCAGCATTGCCACCTTCGACAACCTCACCATCGATTCCGGCCAGGTCTTCGTGCACTTCGGCGCCTCGATGGTGGTGACGAATGGCGCCGGCCTCGTATTGCGTGGCAACACCGCCATCTACAATATGGGACAGTTCCAATGCCTGGGCAATATCGTGCTGGATGGAACCTACGCCACGGCCGCGAAGCCGAATGTGGTCATCAACGGGAAGTCGAACGCCTGGTTCAAGATGCCCAACCAGTATTTCGTGATCAACAACCCGAATTCCTGGTTCGTCAATAAGGGCATCGCCGATTTCCACGGCATCATCACCGATCCGCTTGCAGCCACCGGAAGCGTTTGCCTGGGCCTGAACAGCCAGACACGGATGCGGGTGCTGTACAACAAAGCGAAGCATCCCTACATATCACCCCTCGGACCATCCTGCGTGTATGTAGAGTTGTACTCGCAATTCTATGACACGCTCACCATTTACCCCAACATCCATGTCTGCCTCGGCTCCGGTCACAGCAGCGATGCCAGCTGCACGCCCTGGGGTTGCCGGCCAAATGCCTGGGGCGGCGCACAGGTCACCACCAATTGTGCCACCTGCAACAACGTACTCACCTTCCTGGCAATGGGACCGTTCACAC
>CBHWDR010000734.1:0-1846 GCA_966112575.1 uncultured Chitinophagales bacterium | reverse complement strand
AGCTCGAAGGCGGGGAAGAAGTGCTCGATTCGGTGAAGCGGATCATCAGCGCCGGCATCCCCGTAATGGCCCATCTCGGCCTCACGCCCCAGTCGATCTATAAGTTCGGTACGTACAACGTGCGGGCAAAAGAAGAAACCGAAGCCGCAAAACTCCGCGCCGACGCCAAATTGCTGGAAGAAGCCGGCTGCTTTGCCCTGGTACTGGAAAAGATCCCGGCCACCCTTGCGAAAGAGGTTTCCGATTCCCTCTCCATCCCCACCATCGGCATCGGAGCCGGCCCGCATTGCGACGGGCAGGTGCTTGTGATGCATGATATGCTGGGCATCAACACCGAGTTCCGCCCGCGCTTCCTGCGCCAATACCTCAACCTCCACGAGCAGATCACCGACGCCATCCAGCAGTATGTATCTGATGTACGGGAGAACAGCTTTCCGAATGATTCTGAATCTTATTAAAAATCAAAAGTCAAAAGTCAAATAAGCCTGTTGCAACATGTTATATGCAGGAAGCGTAGCGTCATCTTTTTAAATTTTGATTTTTGAATTTTGACTTCATACCACTTATGAAAAAGACGATTGCTTTGGGCTCGCTAGCCCTCCTGATGCACAGCAGCGATGCACAGGCACAAGAAAACACCAACGACCTTGACCCGGTGACGGTCACCTCCTCCTTTGCCAACCAGAAAGCTTCGCAAACCGGCCGCAACCTCCTGGTGATCGGCGGTGAGCGTTTTCAAAACCTACCGGTTCATTCGCTCGACGAGCTGCTGCGCTACCTGCCCGGTATCGAGATCCAGGCAAGAGGCCCTTTCGGTGCGCAGAGCGACATCGTAATGCGCGGCGGCACCTTTCAGCAGGTACTTGTGATCGTGGACGGCATGCGGGTGAATGATGCCAACACCGGCCATTTCAGTTCCTATATCCCGATCGCGCCCGCAGAGATCGACCGCATCGAAGTGCTCAAGGGCGCTTCTTCGGCCATCTACGGATCCGATGCCGTAGGCGGGGTGATCCATGTGATCACAAAAACTTACGCAGCCAAACGCGGCGAGAAAAAAGCAGCCTTCTCTGCCCAGGCTTCGGCTGGCGCCTATGACCTCTTTGCCGGCAATGCAGGCGGCTTCTACACCAATGGCAACACGGCCATCGGCGGGGGGCTCCTGTCCAACAATACCTCCGGCCAGTTGCAGCGAGGCACCAGGGGCTCGGTATATGCTCATACCGGCTCGCTGTCCTTCCAGCATTACTTATCCGGGCGCTGGTCGGCATGGCTGCGCTATGCCTACGACACCCGCAATTTCGGAGCACAGAACTTTTACACGAGCTTCCTCTCGGATACGGCCCGCGAAAAAATAACGATGCACTGGACCCAGGCGGGTCTCCGGTACAGCGGCATTCGCCACCAGCTGGAGTTTCAGGCAGGCTATAAGAACCTGGACGACCAGTATCGTTTCAATAGCGTCAGCATTCCCAACCAGAACAACAGTAAGCTGATCCAGGCCCTGCTCACCGACCAATGGAAGTGGAGCGAGAAGACCACGATGGTCGTGGGTGCGCAATACCTCAATAAGCAGATCGTGTCGAACGACCGGGGCAATCATGACCTCGGCCAGGGCGCGTTCTTCGCCGTCATCCAGCACCAGTTCACGCCCAGCCTCTTCGTGTCGCCCGCACTGCGCGCCGACTGGAACGAGGTGAGCGGATGGGAACTGGTACCCCAGGTCAATGCGGCCTACCGGATCGCCAACTGGCAATTCCGCGCCAGCGGGGGCAAGACCATCCGCGATGCCGATTATACCGAGCGGTTCAACAACTACGGCAAGCCCGTGGTCACCGGCGGCCGG
>CBHWDR010000733.1:0-1849 GCA_966112575.1 uncultured Chitinophagales bacterium | reverse complement strand
TTCCGGCCTTCCACTCTCACCGCACAAGGCCGCTTTCCAGGTATCGAAATAGCGGTAGCCTACGTAAATATCATCTACATAATATAGATTCTTTTTATCATCTCCGGGATAGGCGCCCAGCTTGTGGGCCGGCACATCCTGCAGCTTTTTCGGAAAGGTCATGGGCAGCTTGCCCGAAGGGTTCACCTTACCGAAGAGGATATTTGCCAGGGCATTGCCCCCTTCCATGCCCGGGTACCAGGCCTGGAGCACCGCCGGTGCGTCCGCTACCCAGCGGCTCACATCCACGGGGCCGCCGCCCAGCAGGACCACCACCGTACGGGGATTGGCTTTCACCACCGCCTGGATGAGCTCATCCTGGCCGAAGGGAAGATTCATGTCGGGACGATCCACATCCTCCGCATCATAGGCATTGTCGGCCCATACCGTGTGATCGTATCCATGAAAAGAGCCGCCGACATAGATCACCAGGTCGGCACCGGTAGCGGCAGCCACCGCCTCGCGGATCGAAGCCTCATCGGCACGGGCGTTGCGCTGCACTGCGTAGCCCGGCACATAGCTTACCTGCACATTGGCCCCGGCCAGCTTCCGGATCCCCTCCAGCGGCGTGATCTCGTAGAAGGCTTTTACCTGGGATGACCCGCCGCCCATTGACTGCTTGCGATCGGCATTGGCGCCGATCACGGCGATGCGGCGAACCGACGACGCAATGGGCAGGAGGTTGTTCTGGTTCTTCAGCAACACGATGCCTTCCTCTGCCACTTTGCGGGCAACGGACTGGTGGGCCGGGGTATTGTAATCACCTTTCTTCCGCTTGGCGCCGATCATATCGGTGCGGTACATCACGCGGAGGATGCGGCGAACCTTATCATTGATGAGGTATTCGGGAACGCGGCCGCTCTTCACCAACTGCACCACGGTGTCGGCCATGTAGAATTTGGCGTAGTTGGGATTGGGCAGCATCGCAAGGTCGGTGCCCATCTCGATATCGCAGCCATTCCACAGGGCCTGCAGCGTATTGTGCACGGCGCCCCAGTCGCTCATCACCACGCCCTTGAAGCCCCACTCCTTCTTAAGGATCTGGTTCATCAGGTAATCGTTCTCCGTAGCGTACTGGCCACGGAACAGGTTGTAGGAACCCATGAGCGTGTTTACATTCGCCTCCTGCACTGCAGCCTTGAAGCCGGGAAGGTAGATCTCCCGCAGGGCGCGTTCGCTCATGTGTACGTTGACGGTGGTGCGGTTGGTCTCCTGGTTGTTGGCAAGGTAATGCTTCACGCAGGCCGATACACCCTGGTCCTGAACGCCCTTGATATAACCCACCACCATCCGCGAAACGAGATAAGGGTCTTCGCTCTGGTATTCGAAATTCCGGCCGTTCAGCGGGGTGCGGATGATGTTGATGCCCGGGCCGAGGATCACGTCCTTACCGCGGTAATTGGCTTCGCTGCCCAGTACCGAGCCGAACTGATAGCCCAGTTGCGGATTCCAGGTAGCAGCCAGGCAAACGCCCACCGGCAGGTAGGTGCCCGAATCGGCTACGCCTTTTTGCGGCACCCAGGTGCGTCCATGTTCCAGCCGTACGCCATGCGGGCCGTCCGACATCACCAGCTCCGGTATGCCCAGCCGGGGCACTCCGCCCGAAGTAAAGGAGGAAGTGGCGTGAAGCATGTTCACTTTTTCTTCCAGCGTCATCTTACTGATCAGCGCATCGATCTTTGCTTCCGTTGCCGCGTCCTGGGCATGAACGGTGGTATAGCAAATGCTGGCTAGCAGCCAGAGAAATAATCGGTTCATGGGAAAGAATAGATTTCGTGAAAAAAAGAAAGAGCGTGACCATCCACGTCGA
>CBHWDR010000732.1:0-1855 GCA_966112575.1 uncultured Chitinophagales bacterium | reverse complement strand
CCAGTTTGCGCATGTGGCCTCGCACGACCTGAAGGAACCGATCCGAAAGATCCTCACCTTCCACAACCGACTGATGGAAGAATTCGGCACCGGCTTACCGGAGCGCGCCGTCAGCCATCTGGCGAAGATCGACAAGGCAGCAAGACGCAGCCAGGCGATGATCGAGGGCCTCCTGCTCTCCACATCCATCCATGCTTCGGATGCGAAGACCGAAGCCCAGGATCTCAATATGCTGATCCGCGACCTGGAGTCGGACCTCGAAGAGCAAATGCGCCAAAAGCAGGCGAGGCTGGAATATGGCCACCTGCCAACGATCGAGGGCATCCATATGCTGCTGCACCATCTTTTCTATAACCTGATCTCCAATGCGCTCAAGTTCGCGCGGCCGCAACAGCCGCTGGTACTGCAGATCCATGCAGCGAACATCACGCGAAACGGCAAAGCATATGCGCAGCTCGTTTTCGAAGATAACGGCATCGGTTTCCACCAGGATCAGGCCGAACATATCTTCCAGCCTTTTGCCCGCCTGCATTCCAAGGACCAGTACGAGGGTGCCGGGCTGGGACTGGCCTTCTGCCGGCAGATCGCGGAACGCCACGGAGGAAGCATCGAGGCTTTCGGAACAGAAGGCGCAGGTGCCAGGTTCGTGGTGGAGCTACCCTTCAGACAATAAAAAAAGCCACCCGAAGGCGGCTTTCCCGAAACTATTTTTCGATCAGATCATCGAAAGCGCGCCTTCCGACTCGAGGCTTTTGGCCAGCATCTTTTCGATGGAGGTGTCATACACTTCTTTCCATTCACCGATCGCCCCCCAGTTGGCGCCATCCACAATGATCGCACCTTCGGTGACCACACCGAGCCGACGGCACTGCAGGCCCGCATCGGCGAACCATCCTTCTACAAATGCGGCTTCTTCCGGCGAGAGGGTCAGTACCACGCGGCTTTGCGCTTCACCGAACCAGAAGGCATCGCTGCGCAGGCCCTCTTCCAACTGCCGGACATCAAAGCCCAGGGCACGAGGGAAACCGCTTTCCAGCAGGGCCGTGATCAGGCCACCTTCGCTTACATCGTGCGCACTCCGGATGGAACCCGTATTGCGAAACAATTCCATGAGGGTTTGTTGCAGCAGGTACTCGTTTTCCAGCTCGAAATAAGGGGCGGGCGAATAGGCGACCCCGCAGATCGCGCTGAGGTATTGGGAGGAGCCCAGGTCATTGGGCGTGTCGCCAACCAGGTAGATCAGGTCCCCGGCTTTCTTGAAATTGAGGGTCATCTTCCGGGCAGGGTCTTCCACGAGTCCTACCATGCCGATCGTTGGCGTGGGGAATACGGGACCGTCGGGGTTCTGGTTGTAGAAGCTGACGTTGCCGCCGGTTACCGGCGTATCGAATTTCCGGCAAGCTTCGCCCATGCCTTTTACCGCATGAACGAATTGATAATAAACCTGCGGGTCGAACGGATTTCCAAAATTGAGGCAGTTGGTTACGCCCAGCGGCTGGCCGCCGGAGCACACGATATTGCGGGCCGCTTCGGCCACAGCGATCATCGCGCCTTTGTAGGGATCGGCATGCACGAACCGGCTGTTGCAATCCACCGTAACGGCGAGGGCCTTGCCCGTCTCGCGGAGGAGGACAACGGCCGCATCGGTGGGATTATTGGTGGATGAATTATTGGTACCCACCATGCTATCATACTGGTTGTAGATCCAGCGCTTGTTCGCGATCGAAGGCAGGGCGATCAGCTTTTTTGCAACGGATTGCAGGTCCTGCGGAACCGGTACGCTATCGATATTGAATTTACTGATCTCTGCAAAGTATGCGGGCTCGCGGTATTCGCGGTCGTATTGCGGTGCACC
>CBHWDR010000731.1:0-1868 GCA_966112575.1 uncultured Chitinophagales bacterium | reverse complement strand
AGAGAGCCCGGAGCTGTATAAAGGGGATGTCTTCCCGTAGGCCGACATAATGGAGGGCGGCACCTTCCATCGACTCGATATCTGCGCCCAGGTTATCGTGGTAATAGCGGATCCGGTCCGGGTTGGTGCTGATCTCATTGACGGTTACGCCCCTGGCCCTTTTCCCAGGGAATGCGTCGAGGCCGGACCAATTATTCGGCAGGCGTGCATCGCGGAAGGGATGTTGCCCTGCACCGATGAAGCCAAGGTCAAAGAGCGAGCGGAAGCGGTTCCCTTCCTGCACGCCTTCGTCACCGATCGTCTCGGAGGTTACGAGCACCACTTCCCCCAGTTGCAGTTCGGGATCGAGGCTGCCGGCGATGCCTGCCTGGACCAGGAGGTCAGGGCGGTTGGCGATGGCGGCCCGGGTAATGCTGTGCGTAGCGGCCAGGAGTCCGACCCCTGTGATCAGCACCTGCACGTTGTGCAGCGGATGCTGCTGTAGGAGCTCGATGGTGGGACGGATCTCCATTTCAGTGGCGGAGCAGAGCAGAATGCGCATGTGGCAAAATTAGGGTGGGATGAACTTTTTGTTGCCAAGCTTGTTTTACCCGAACCGGTATCGATCGCCGAATTCGGATCGAATCCCACCATCCGCGTTCTATCTTTGTTTCTATGTCTAAAAAAGTTGCGGTGATCCGCCGCGAACATTTCAATGCTGCGCACCGTCTCTATCGTCCCGACTGGAGCGATGAGCAGAACAGCGCTACCTTTGGCAAATGCAGCCTGCCGCATTACCATGGGCATAATTACGAGCTGGAGGTGAAAGTGGTGGGTGAAGTTGACCCGGCAACGGGTTTCGTGATGGACCTGAAAGAGCTTTCGGATCTCGTGAACGAAGAAGTGCTGGAGCGGTACGATCACAAGAACCTGAATGTGGATACGGAGGAATTCCGGAAGCTGAACCCTACGGCGGAGAACATCGTTATCGTTATTTACGATCGCCTCCGTGCACGGCTGAAGCCGGAGCTGGACCTGTTCATCCGGCTGTATGAAACCCCGCGGAATTTTGTGGAGTACCCGGTGGGGTAGGGGTTGGGAATTGAGGAAGTGGGTATTGGGTATTGGGTATTGAGGGATTGGGGTATTAAAGGATTGAAAAGGATCAGCGATCATAACATCAGAAATTATCTTATGGCTTATCATAAACAAGAGCAATACGATCAGCATACGACAGAGAAGTTGATCACCAATTACACCGAGATCATTGATCTGTTGGGCGAGGACGTGTCGCGTGAAGGATTGATCAAGACGCCGGAGCGCATGGCCAAGGCGATGCAGTATATGACCCAGGGCTATCAGCAGGATGCGGTGTCGATCCTGAATTCGGCCCGCTTCAAGGAAGACGTGAGCGAGATGGTGATCGTTAAGGATATCGAACTCTATTCGATGTGCGAGCACCACCTCGTGCCCTTCTACGGGAAGGCGCATATCGCCTATATTCCGAACGGTTATATCACGGGACTCAGCAAGCTGGCGCGCGTGGTGGATGTTTTCGCGCGCCGCCTGCAGGTGCAGGAGCGGCTGACCACACAGATCCTGCAGGCCATCCAGGAGAGCCTGCAGCCGCAGGGTGTGGCCGTGGTGATCGAGGCGAAGCACCTGTGCATGATGATGCGCGGGGTGCAGAAGCAGAATTCGGCAACGACGACATCTTCGTTCGAAGGCGAATTCCTGCACAACCATGTTACCCGGAACGAGTTCCTGAAGCTGATCTCCTCCGACCTGAGCTGACCGGCTGCAGGAGCGGCTTTCACACGATAATTCGGAGTTTCGGGGCCCCCCCTCCGCGGGGGGGGGGTGATTTCAGTTAAATAAGAGCCCAGCAG
>CBHWDR010000730.1:0-1874 GCA_966112575.1 uncultured Chitinophagales bacterium | reverse complement strand
GGTACTACGTGCCGGTGATCGTGGTCTATGCGATGATCATCATGGGTACCCATGGCACGATCTGGTATCACCGCTATGGCACGCATAAATCCTATACGTTCAGCCACCCTCTCTGGCGCCTGGTCACGCAGAACCTGGTGATCCGCACGCTTCCCGAAGAGATCTATATCATCTCCCACCATGTGCATCATTCCAAGTCGGACCACCCCGGCGATCCTTATAACCCCACTGCGGGCCTGCTTTACTGCATGCTGGCCGAGTTCAACCATCAGCGCGTCGCGCCGGACCTGAACGAGGCCGAGTACAAGAAACTGCAGCATTTCATGAGCCATACCGGCGTGCCCCTGAACTCGTACAAGGCATACCAGCGCTGGGGTTCGGTAACTTCACCGCTCGGCCACGTAGTGGCCTGGGCACTGAACTGGGCCTTCTGGTACACCACGCTTTACCTGATCGGCGGACATGCACTGGCTACGGCCCTGTTTTCCGCCGCCTTCCTCTGGTTCGTCGGCGTACGCGCGTTCAACTACACGGGGCATGGCAAAGGCGAGGTGAAGCACCGCGACGGCATCGACTTCGACCGCACCAACCTCTCCATCAACCAGTCGCGCCCGGGCCTCTTCGCCGGCGAATGGCACAATAACCACCACCTCTACCCCGGCAGCGCACGCGCCGGATTCCTTCCCGGACAGCTCGACCTCGCGTGGATCTACATCTACGTACTGAGCCGGCTGGGCATGGTTTCGAGCTATCGTGATTCCAAAAAAGAGTTCCTGCGCAAGTACGTGATCAAGGGTCACGCACGCGACATGGTTCCCCTGTTCGGCGAATCCTACAAGCGTGAGCATCTCAACAAGATCGCGGGCAAGGACGGCATCAGCTGACCCTTTCAATCCAGGTTAGGAAGTTCCTTCAGCTCCGGCTGGCGGTAGGCTAAAAGACGGAGCGCATTGAACACCACGAGCACCGTGGAGCCTTCATGCCCGATCACGGCCGGTCCCATTTGCGCGATACCAAGTAAGGTCAGCGGGATGAGAATAGCTACCATGCCGAGGCTGATGATCACATTTTGGCGGATGATCTGATGGGCTTTGCGGCTAAGTCCGATCGCAAAGGGCAGGACCTGTAGGCGATCGGCCATGAGGGCGATATCAGCCGTTTCCAGCGCCACATCACTGCCGGCGGCGCCCATGGCGACGCCCACCGTGCTTTGCGCCATGGCCGGTGCATCATTCACCCCATCGCCTACCATGGCCACCTTGCCTTCCAAATTGCGGAGGTCCTGGATGGCCGCCACCTTCTGCTCGGGAAGCAGGCTGCCGCGGGCTTCGGTAATGCCGATCGAAGCGGCAATGGCTTCGGCTACCTGCTGGTTGTCGCCCGTGAGCATGACCATCTTGCGGATGCCGGTGCGCCGCAGGCTGGCGAGCGTTGCTTTCGCATCGGCACGCGCCACATCCATGAGGGTTACGATCCCGATGAACCTACCGTCTACCTGCACCAGCATGGTTGTATTTCCTTTTGCTTCGAGGGAGGAGAAAGTGCTGCTGATCTCCGGATCGACCCGGTCGCCTTTTTCTTTAAACAGGCTTCGGTTGCCCATGTATACTTCTCTGCCTTCATACAGGGCCCGGACGCCGCGGGCTACGATGGCTTCCATCTGGCTGGCAACCGGCACGTCGTGGCCAAGCCTGGTTATGGCGCCGGCCACCATGGCGGTGGCCAGGGGGTGGTCGCTGAGCTTTTCCACTGCGATCACCGTAGCGAGCAGTTCTTCCTCGGTTGCCCCGTTGAGCGGGTAAGCGCCCGTGAGTATGGGCTTGCCTTCGGTAAGCGTACCGGTCTTGTCGAAAGCAATCGCAGAAAGGGAACCC
>CBHWDR010000729.1:0-1879 GCA_966112575.1 uncultured Chitinophagales bacterium | reverse complement strand
ACCGGGACGATCCCTGCATCCGGAAAATAAAACAATCCGATGCGAGTTCCCCTGTTGATTTTCTCCCTGCTCTCCGTTTTTTTTCTCCGTGCCCAGGATACGGTGCGTGCTGAACTCCAGCTTTCCCAGGCAACGGTCTATTTAGGATATGGTGCGGAACTGGTCCATCAGGGCAAGTTCCGGGTAGGCCCGGATACGCGAACGATCGTGCTTACCGGCATGGCGCTACAGGTAGATCCGGCCAGCATCCAGATCTCCCTGCCTGAGTCGGTGCCCCTGCTTTCCCAGCAGTTCCGGCTGATGCCGAGGGCGGTGGCTGCTGTCACGCGCGACCCGAAGCTGGAAGCCATGGAGGACAGCATTAAAACCATCCGGAAAGAGATCCGGCGGATCGATAACCTGATCGGCATCGAAACCGAGGTGCTGAACAAGACCGGGACGCTGATCGAGACGACCATTTCAACCGCCGACAACAAGTCGGTAGCCAGCAGTGAAGTGATCAAGCTAGTGGAGGTGTACACGGCCCGGATCGAGAAGAGCAAGACCAATATCTTCAACTATTCGCTGAAGCGCGAAGAGCTGGAAGAATCCGTGGCGGCCATCCGGACCCGTTCGAGCCTGATCGTACGGCCGGGGGTCAACCGGGGCAACGAAGCCCAGCTCGTGCTCCAGGTGCTGCCCCATGCCGGTCAGGAGATCCCGCTTTCGGTTTCCTATTACACGCAGAATGCCGGCTGGACGGCGGGTTATGATATCCGGGTCAATTCGAAGACCAACAAGGTGAAGCTGGTGTACAAGGCCTCGGTCAGCCAGACCACGGGCATCGACTGGAAAAAGACGAAGCTCACGCTAAGTACGGGCACGCCCACATTCGGTACGGCAGCACCGGTGTTGACCGCCTGGCAGCTGCAGCTATACGTACCGGAGGTGTATGAACAGATGAAGCAGACGGCGATCATGAACAACAAGGCGCGCAACTCCATTCCTTCGGCCCTAGAAGGGAGGGTTCCGGGTCTTGCTATGGAAGAAGTAAGTGTAAGCGGTTATCGGGTTGTCGAGCGAAAGGATGTGACAGCTTCGGTGCAAACCATCGATCCTTCAACACTGGGCAATTTCACGTCCTTCAATCCCGGCCAGCTCAACAACAATTACGAGATCGACCTGCCTTACGATATTCCCACCGACGGGGCCTTGCGCAGTGTAACGATCAAGAATCAGGAGATCGATTGCCTGCTGAAAGATTATGCGGTACCGCGCATGAACAAGGATGCCTTCCTGCTGGCGGAAGTGGCCGACTGGCAGAACCTCGACCTCCTGCCCGGACAAGCCAATATCATCATGGACGACACGTATATCGGCAAGACCGCCATCGACCCGAACACGACAGCCGATACCCTGAACCTTTCCCTCGGCCGCGACCAGCGGGTTGCGGTAGCGCGGGTGCTGGTGAAGGAACAGAGCGGCATCAAGGCATCGGGCGGCAACAGCAAGCAGACCTATACCTATGAGCTGACGGTGAAAAACAACAAGCTTACGAACGTGACCATGCTGCTGAAGGATCAATACCCGATCAGCACCATCAAGGAGGTAGAGGTGAAACTGGAAGAGGAGGGTGGCGCCTCGGTCAACCCCGAGATCGGCGTGCTCACCTGGAAGCTCGACCTGAAGCCGGGCGAGAGCCGGAAGGTACGGTTCAGCTACAGTATCAAGGCGCCAAAGGATAAGAAGATCCTGAACCCGCGGTGACCTCACCCCGGCCCTCTCCAAAGGAGAGGGGGTGAAGGTAAAAATCAAAAGTCAAAATGGGTCGTCTTCGGGCGACCTGTTTTTTGTTGATCGGACCACGCCAAGGGATTGGTTCGATCGAATAGCGGAAGGG
>CBHWDR010000728.1:0-1880 GCA_966112575.1 uncultured Chitinophagales bacterium | reverse complement strand
CGATATGCTGCAGCAGCTGCTCTTCCAGCAGGTCGGCGAAGGTCTCGAAATAGGCGATCACATCTTCCCGCACATTTTTCTGCAGCCAGCGGAAGCCGCCGGGCAGGCGATCGAGAACAACGCGGTCCTGCAGGTATTCGAGGCAATGGATATCGGTCGGCGTAAGGCCAATAGCTTCGAGCTTGCTCATCAGCAGGGTTACCGGTGCATCAGTCACCCCACAATATTCCTCGGCGATCTCGGTCCACTCGCCGATGCCGGTATGCGCATAACGAAGGATCTCCTGTTGCGAGAGATGGGTCACTACCTGCAGCACATGTCCGCAGTTGCAGGAGCCATGATGGCCCCAGGCATAATGGGCGCCGTTCCGCAGGTTGCTTGCAGCCTGTCGCAGTGCGCCGATCAGGGTCAGGTTGGGAAAAGCCATGAGTCGGGAATTTGAGGGATAACAACGAAAAGAAAGCCAGGGTTGAGAAAAAGGAAGAGAAAGAACACGGATTTAACGGATCTAAGAAATTCTCGCTGATCTTTTAAACATAATCATCTCGTATCCACCTGATCATGACCATCAGCGTTCTTTCTCTATTTCTTCCTCAGGCGGATCATCGCGCTGCTGTTCTCCGTGCTGGCGAGCTGGGCCGTGTAGCGGTCGGGGCCTACCAGAGCCACCATGTAAGATGTATTCGGCGGGATCGCGCCGAGGTTCTCCGCCACCATCACCAGCTCACTGGAATCAGCCAGGTCCGCCACGGGCAGCTTGATCGTGTAGGGTCGGTCGGTCAGCCGCACATGGGTAAAGAGCAGGCGGTTGTTGAGGAAAAGCGAGATGGAATCGCCATCCACTTCCGCGTTATCATAAAAACGCAGTTCGATCGAGTCGCCGCTCAGCGGGATCTCGGTGGTGAACGCTTTCTTTCTTTGAATGAATTTGTCCTCGATGGTCAGTGGGGGCGCCGGGGGCGGAAGCGGCTTCACGTCGGGCCGGGGCGCAGGCGCTTTGGCGATGACCACGGGCTTCGAAGGCTCAGGAACAGGCTGGCTGCGCGGCTCCGCGGGTCGGGGCCGGGGCACCGGGCGCGAAGGCCGGCGAAGGGACACGAGCGAAATGCTGTCGATCAGCTCGGGGTCATTGGCGCCCACGGTATAGTTGTCGATCACATAATCCCATTCATCGGGGTGCGAGGTACCCGGAACCTTCGTCAGGTTAACGTCGCCCTTCGGGTTGTCGGGGTCATCGGCAGGGGCCGATTTACCATTCAGGTACATCTCACCACCGCCGGGACAGTTGAAGTCGGCAACCGACAACTGCTGCGCCTTACCGCCGACGCCCCTGCTTTCGATCAGCTGGTCGTCCCACCAGACCACCGAGCCTTCGGGCTCGAAATAGCCCTTGATGCTGTAGCGCCGGAAACCGCCGGCGATCTCATAATAGGAGGTGCCGGTTAACGAATCACCGTTCTGCACGATCTTGACCTCGGCCTTCCGGCCGCCAACGCGGCCCTTCCAGACGCCGGTGACCATCTGGGCTTCCGCGGTTCCAAAAAAGCACAGGGTAAGGAGAAGGACGGTGGTTTTAAACAGGGGCATGGTCTACTAACGATTCCGGTTGCCGAAAATTGCCTGCTGATGATTAGCCGTCTTTTGTGCTATATTTCAATCTTCAATCATATTTCATGAATCGCTTCACCACCATTTCCCTCGGGATCCTTTTTGCCTTGCAGGCGAAGGCCCAAAACCCGGAACCCTATTTTCTTTCCCAACCCTGCCTCACCCCCGATGCCAAACAGGTGATCTTCTCCTTCGAAGGGGATCTCTGGAAGGCCAATATCGCCGACGGCCAGGCTTACGCCACTGTCGTCGAGCTCAAGCATCAGGCGAAC
>CBHWDR010000727.1:0-1882 GCA_966112575.1 uncultured Chitinophagales bacterium | reverse complement strand
CGACGATGGCACCATCGGCTTCGTGCTCAACCGCCAGTATGAGAATACCCTGGATGAGCTCCTGCCAGAGGTGGAAGGGCACAAGCTGCCCGTTTACTACGGCGGCCCCGTACAGATGAACACCGTCCACTTCCTGCACCGCTATCCCAACGAGATCCCCGGCGGCATCGAAGTGATGAAAGGCGTGTACTGGGGCGGTGATTTCGACGCCGTGATCCAGCTCATCAACTCCGGCGGCGCCGATCCCGAAAAGATCCGTTTTTACATTGGCTATTCGGGTTGGAGCGAAGGACAGTTGCAGACCGAAATGGAGGAGAAGACCTGGCTGACCGTGGATGCCGAACGCGAGCTCGTGTTTCACCCCAATGCCGAAGAGATCTGGAAAGACTCGCTCAAGCACCTCGGCGGCGAATACGAGATGATGATCAATTTCCCGATCGACCCGCAGCTGAACTGAACGCTGATCGGGAGGATTGCCGGAACTTCGCAGAAAGTGCGATACAACGCTTTCCGTACATCTTGAACATATGCAAAACCGGATCCCCACCTCCCAGGATTACAGCACCGAAGAACATCTCTTCTCCGATTTCCGACCATCATTAGCCTATGCCGACTTTGGCCAACGCCTGGGCGCCCTGATCCTCGACCTTTTGATCGTTGTAGTCGGACTGATCTCCGCTGACCTGATCCTCAATTCCCTGTTGGGAGAAGCGCTTGCCGGCTTTGCGAACCTGGCTGCCTTCTGGCTATATTTTGCACTCCAGGAATCGGGACCAAAGCAGGCCACTTTCGGGAAGAGAGCGCTGGGCATCATGGTAACCGATTTGAACGGAAACCGCATCAGCTTCGGCCAGGCGACCGGGCGTCTCTTTGCCCACCTCTTATCGCATATGCTTTTCTTCTTTGGTTACCTGATGGTGCTTTGGGATGCGCGTCGACAGGCCCTGCACGATAAGGTGGCCAATACCCTGGTCGTGCGCGGAAGGCCTGATTAGCGCAAGGAATGCGTCCCGCCCGATCGGGGAAATATATGTTGCCGGAACATTCGTTTTTTCTCCAAACTTTCTTTACTTGGGGAAAAACCAACTGTTTATGATCCCTCAGAACATCCCGGGCGCACAGGACCGGGAGCAGCAACATCTTTTTGAAGACCTGGACCGGCCAATGATCTATGCCTCTTTCCTGCGCCGATTCGCAGCCCTTTTCATCGACGGCATCATCCTCGGGATCGGCAATGAGATCCTCCTGAGCATTCTTGGTTTCCGGCTATTGCAGGAAGACCCCGAGCCGATGGCCAACCTGATCACCACCGTCACTGGCTGGCTCTACTTCGCCCTGCAGGAATCGGGCAAGGGCCGCGCCACGCTGGGCAAGCGGGCCCTGGGCATCCAGGTATGCGACCTGAATGGAGGACAGATCAATTTCGCCCAGGCAACGGGCCGCTATTTCGCGAAGATCCTGTCAACGATCATCCTGGTCATCGGCTGGCTGATGATGCTTTGGGACAGCCGCAAGCAGACCCTGCACGATCGCCTCGCCAACACGCTCGTGGTAAAAGACCCGCCCCCTTATCTTGGCTGACATAAGAAAACCCCCGTCAGGTGACGGGGGTTTTCTATTTCTTCAGTCGCTTCCGGATCAGTCGACCTGGGTCGCGCCTTCCACCAGAACGGTTACTTTATTGTTCAGCACTTCCACGAATCCTCCCTGGATCTCGTAGCTCGTGGAGTGGTTCTGCTTGTCGCGCAGCACCTTCACACGGCCGGCCTTCAGGGCGCTCACCAGCGGGGCGTGCTTGTCGAGCACCTCGAAAGAACCGCTGATGCCCGGCATCTGAACACCATACACATCACCGCTAAACAATTTGCGTTCGGGGGTCAGT
>CBHWDR010000726.1:0-1883 GCA_966112575.1 uncultured Chitinophagales bacterium | reverse complement strand
CCCTACCCGGGGGAGGTGTATAACTTCAACTCGCAACGGCCGGCCGCCCACGACCGGTATATACGCCAGGCAGCGGAGTTCGACAATTTCCGTCGCCGCACGGCGAAGGAGCGGATCGAGCTGATCCAGACGGCGAGCAAGGATGTGATCACCGAACTGCTGGATGTGGTCGACGACAGCGAGCGGGCGCAGAAGCAACTGGAGACCACGGATGATATCCGCCATATCCGGGAGGGCGTTCAGCTGGTTTTCGCCAAGCTCCATAAGACGCTGGCTGCAAAAGGGCTGAAACCCATTGAAGCGGTCAACCAGGAATTCAATGTGGACCTGCACGAGGCCGTGACGGAGATCGACGCGGGCGAGAAAATGAAAGGCAAGGTGGTAGCGGAAGTGCAGAAAGGCTATTACCTGAACGATAAGATCATCCGCTTCGCCAAGGTTGTCGTTGGTAAATGAACACAACGCGACCCTATAAACAAGCCAGAGTACCATGTCAAAGAGAGATTACTACGAAATATTAGGCGTATCCAAAACCGCTTCCGCCGATGAGATCAAGAAGTCTTATCGGAAAGTGGCGATGCAATTCCACCCCGACCGTAACCCGGGCGACAAGGCTGCGGAAGAGAAATTCAAGGAAGCCGCAGAAGCGTACGAGATCCTGAGCGACCAGGATAAGCGCGCCCAATACGACCGGTACGGCCATGCGGGCGTCAGCGGCAACCGGGGCGGCGGCGGACATCCCGGCGGAATGAACATGGATGATATCTTCAGCCAGTTCGGCGACATCTTCGGTGAAGACATCTTTGGTTCCTTCTTCGGCGGCCAGGGCGGCGGACAACAACGCACCCGCGGCGGCCAGCGTGCGCGCGGCACCCGCGGCTCCAACCTCCGCATCAAGCTGAAGCTGACCTATGAGGAGATCGCCAAAGGCGTGACCAAGAATATCAAGGTCAAAAAATACGTCGCCTGCCAGACCTGTAGCGGCAGCGGCGCCAAGGACAAGAACTCGGTACAGACCTGCGGCACCTGCGGCGGTTCGGGACAGGTACGGAAGATCACCAACACCTTCCTCGGACAGATGCAGACCGTGACCACCTGCCCTACCTGCAATGGCGAAGGCTCGACGGTCACGGCCAAATGCGGCAATTGCAAAGGCGAGGGACGGGTGTATGCCGAGGAAACCGTGAGCATCGATATCCCGGCCGGCGTCCAGGAAGGCATGCAGCTCAATATCAGCGGACGAGGCAACGCCGGCGAACGCGGCGGCATGGCCGGCGACCTGATCATCCTCATCGAAGAGGAGCCGCATAAGGAATTACAGCGCGAAGGACTCAACGTCGCCTACGAACTCCATATCTCGTTCACCGAAGCCGTATTTGGTACCCAGGTAGAAGTGCCGACGATCGACGGACGCGCCAAGATCAAGATCCCTGCAGGCACGCAGAGCGGCAAGATCTTCCGGCTGAAAGGCAAGGGTTTCCCTGCGGTGAACTCGTACGAAAAGGGTGACCAGCTCGTGCACGTGAACGTATGGACGCCCCAGCACGTATCTCCCGAAGAGCGCACCATGCTGGAAAAGCTGAGCCACTCGAATAACTTCAAGCCGAATCCTGATAAGAACCAGAAAAGCTTTTTCGATAAGATGCGGGAAATGTTCTCTTGATAACACTAATTATAACGAATTACACAAATAGATAACCATCGGCGAGCCGATGGTTTTTTTATGCAGGAATGTCTTCAACTGGAGAAGCGCCATTCCCGAATTCACTCATTCTCGAATTTTCGAATTACTTCCGCTTTTTCTTTCCGTACACCACCTTCGCTTTCTCCACCATCTGGATGAATTCCTTGTGGGAATAGATCTCCGGGTCGGCGGCTGCAGA
>CBHWDR010000725.1:0-1893 GCA_966112575.1 uncultured Chitinophagales bacterium | reverse complement strand
CCCAAGGGCAAGGAGCCGCTGGATGTAGACCTGGAGCAGGCTATTGAACTGATCCGGGAGAAGCAGCGCGTGGATGCGCCAATTGCCGAATTCCAGGGTCAGCCCGTGACCAAGGGCAAGGGCCGGTTCGGGCCCTTCATCAAATGGGGCGACCTGTTCATCAATGTGCCCCGCGCCTATAATTTCGACAATCTCTCACAAAAAGATATCGACGAGCTGATCGCCAAGAAACTGGAGAAAGAAGCCAACCGCTTCATCCAGCAGTGGCCGGAAGAAAAGATCTCGATCGAGAACGGCCGCTGGGGTCCCTTCATCCGATTCGGCAAAAAAATGCTGAAGCTCGGCCGCGCAGAAAGCGGCGAGAAGATGAGCGCCGAAGAAGTGGCCGCTCTCCCGCTCGACAATGTAAAGCAGATGATCGAGGCCCAGGTGCCCGGCGCCTTTACCAAGAAAGCCGCCGCTAAAAAAGCGCCGGCCAAACGCGCTGCTCCCAAAAAAGCAGCGGCGAAAAAAGCCCCGGCAAAAAAGTCCGCCCCGAAAAAGAAATAAAATAAGCCTGGCACCGCCAGGCTTATTTCTCCTGAAACCCGCGTGGCCCGGCGCCTTCAGGCTTTCAGCGGCAAGGTTTTTATATTTCTATAACAAACCGGCTGAACCGCTGCTCCGATCCGACCGTATCTTGTTCTCAGGTACACGAAAGAAATCCAGGGACTTGCAGACAAAGAACTCGTGTGATTCGTTTTAATTCGTGTGATTACCAATGGAAGAAACAAAAGAAATATCAGCCCTCTTCAAGCTCATCGATGATCCCGACGAAGAGGTATTTGGCGCGGTGTCGAGCAAGATCGTGGACTTCGGAAAAACCATCATCCCTAACCTCGAGCATCTTTGGGAAACCACGCCCAATGAGCACATACAGGAACGGATCGAGTTGATCATTCACCGCCTTCATTTCACCGACCTGAGCGAAGATTTTCGACAGTGGGCCCTCGCCGGCCATCATGACCTGCTTGTTGGCGCCCTGCTCGTATCGAAATTTCAATACCCGGATCTCTCTACCAGCTCCACCCTGCTGGAAGTGGAAAAGATCCGAAGGAATATCTGGCTTGAGCTGAACAACTACCTTACGCCCCTGGAGCAGATCCGCATCGTTACCGGCATCCTCTACAGCTATTATAACCTGAAGGGCACTGAAGTGAACTATGCCGAGGTGAATGAATTCCTCATCCACAAAGTGCTGGAATCAAAGCGTGGGAACCAGCTGGGCAATGGCATCCTTTATCTTCTCGTTTGCGAGCTGCTCGACATCCCCGTTCGCGCGATCGGGATCCCGAAGCAATTCGTGCTAGCCTATTTCAAGCCCGGTTACAGCGACGAGCAGACCGATGACTACCAGTCCAAGATCGAGTTCTATATCGACCCTACCAGCGGCATGGCCTTCACCAACCAGGACGTGCACCAGTATTTCAAGCGCATCCAGGTGCCGCCGGTGCCCACCTACTTTAAGCCCCTGCCCAACAAGCGGGTTATCCAGCACCTGCTGGAAGAAGTGGCGAAATGTTTCGACAACGAAAAAGATGGCTACAAGCGCGACGAGCTCCGCAACCTCGGGGAACTGCTGGATTAATACGCAAACCTGGTAATAAATAAATTAGGCCTTCTTTATAAAATAAACAACGCCCGGAGGATTTGCGGGCGCTGGTTTCCCTTATCAGACTATCTTAGTAGTGATTACCTCATTCTCGAATTTCCGAATTATCTCATTTGCTAATTACATGCTTTCCTGGTCCGATTTTGAAAAAGTTGACATGCGCGTCGGGACCATCCTCGAGGCGCGCCCCTTCCCGAAAGCCAGAAAACCGGCTTATAAGCTGCTGATCGACTTCGGCCCGG
>CBHWDR010000724.1:0-1897 GCA_966112575.1 uncultured Chitinophagales bacterium | reverse complement strand
ACGGCTTCGATCACCACGATGGCATCATCCACCACGATGCCGATGGCCAGCACCAGTGCGAAGAGCGTGATGAGATTAAGCGTGATCCCGAAGAACTGCATGAAGAAGAACGTGCCGATGAGCGATACGGGCACGGCGATGGCCGGAATGAGCGTCGAACGCCAGTCGCCGAGGAAGATGAAGACCACAAGACCCACGAGGATGAAGGCCTCCACCAGGGTGTGCAGCACTTTATCGATCGAGGCATCGAGGAACTTGGATACGTCGTAGCTGATCTCGTAGTCCAGTCCCTTCGGGAACGAGTTGCCCCTGATCTCTTTCAGCTTGGCCTTGATGTCTTCGATCACCTGGCTGGCATTGCTTCCGTACGACTGCTTCACCACAATGGCTGCCGAGGCCCTGCCGTTCAGGGTGGAATAGAGGTCGTACATCGAGCTGCCGAATTCCACGGTGGCCACATCTTTCAGCCGAAGGATCTCGCCATTGGGGCTCGAGCGCAGGACAATGTTCTCATAACCTTCCGGCGTGGTGAAACGGCCGGGGTATTTGAGTACGTATTCGAATGCCTGCGAGCGTTTGCCCGAGCTCTCACCCGTTTTGCCCGGCGAGGCTTCGAGGCTTTGCTCGCCGAGTGAGCGCATCACTTCTTCGGCCGAGATCTTGTAGGCCAGCATGCGGTCGGGCTTCAGCCAGATGCGCATGGCGTATTCGCGGTTGCCGAGGATGTCGGCATAGCCCACGCCATTCACGCGTTTCAGCTCGGGGAGGATGTTTATATCCGCAAAGTTGAAGAGGAACTTCTGGTCCATGCCCGGGTCCTTGCTGTACAGGTTGATGTACATGAGCATATTCGATTCTTCGCGGGTGATCTTGACGCCTTCGCGCACCACCAGCGGTGGCAGCTTGTTCACTACGGAGGCAACGCGGTTCTGCACGTTCACCGAAGCAATATTGGGGTCCGTGCCCAGGTTGAAGACCACCTGGATGGTGGCCTCGCCGTCGTTGCCGGCATCGGAGGCCATGTATTTCATCCCGGGCACGCCATTGATCGCGCGCTCGAGAGGAATGAGTACCGCCTTCGTCATCAGTTCGCCGTTGGCGCCAGGGTACTCGGCGGTGATGTTGACCTTGGGCGGAGAGATGGAAGGGAATTGCGTAACGGGCAGGTGGGTCACCGCCAGCCCGCCGAGAAAAAGAATGATCAGG
Source organism: uncultured Chitinophagales bacterium (assembly GCA_966112575.1). Lineage (GTDB taxonomy): Bacteria > Bacteroidota > Bacteroidia > Chitinophagales > Chitinophagaceae > Flavisolibacter. The sequence continues at coordinate 691 of CBHWDR010000724.1, read as the reverse complement.
GAAATGACGATGGACAGGACCGGCCGGTGTATGAATTTGTTGAACATCTGTGTTAGTCTTAGGTTGCCTTATTCGGTTTTCAGTTCGAGGTGGGAGAGGATCTCGCGGGGCTCGATGAATTCGGTTTCGATCTTATTGTCCTCTTTTACTTTCTGCACGCCATCCACGAGGATCTTCTCATTTCCCGAGAGTCCGCTTCCAACGATATAGAGGTCGGGCATCTGTCCGCTCACCGTGATGTTCCGCGACTTCACGAGGCCCTTGTCGTCCACCGTGAATACATAGATCTTATCCTGGATCTCGTAAGTGGCTTTTTGCGGGATCACAAGCGCATCACGCAGCGGCACACGCATCTGCACCTTGCCCGTCTCGCCATTCTTCAGCAATTGGTTGGGGTTGGGGAAGCGCGCGCGGAAGGCGATGTTGCCGGTCTCGTTGTCGAACTCTCCTTCGATCGTTTCCACATTCCCGGTCGTGCTCAGGGGCTGGTTGTTGGCCAGCAGCAGGCTCACCTGGTTGCCGGCACGGTTGCCTGAATTGGTTTTATAATCGAGGTACTCCGGCTCCGAAACGTTGAAGTAAACGAAGACCTGGCTGTTGTCGGATAGCGTGGTCAGTAGTTCGCCTTCATCTACAAGGCTGCCAAGCTTGAGCGGGATGCGGTCAAGAACGCCATCAAAAGGTGCGCGGA
>CBHWDR010000723.1:0-1916 GCA_966112575.1 uncultured Chitinophagales bacterium | reverse complement strand
TGCTTTATACTTTGGAGAACTTAGCTACCGTAGGAACTGCTGCTCTTAATTAGTTCGGAAATGCTGCTCTTGGTCTAGTTTTTCCGCAGTTACAATCCTCAGATGCCTGCGGTCCCGACGTGTCGGGAGGAAAATCTCTATCCTTAAGCTACTCCTTCATAACCTCTGTGCCTCTCCCTGTCTCTGTGACTCTGTGGTTCAAAGACCAAAAAACCTTCATGCCCCTTCGTGCCCTTCGTGTCTTGGTGGTGAAAAAAAGCGAGCGAAGCGAGTACAAAAAAATGATCCCGACCAAAGCCGGGACCACCATTCTTGAAAATCACCAATAACCAAAAAGATCAGAAAGCATATTTCCGCTCGGCGATCAGGTGATCGGCAATGCGGCGGCGCGCTTCTTTTGTATTGTAGGGCTGCGCTTTGGTGAAGCGCTTCAGTCCCATGAGGATCATACGCTGCTCATCGCCTTCAGCGAAGGAGTTGATGGCATCGCGACCGTTCTTGTGAATGCGGTCGGCCGCATCGTAGAGGAAACAGGCCAGCATATCTTTCTGCAGCGACACATCCTCACCGCGCTCGGCCAGCTTCATCACCCGGTGCAGCAGGCTCTCGGCCAGGAAGGTGTCAATAGCCATGTCAGCAATGTTCATCAGGATCTCCTGCTCCTGCTCGAGCTTCATCATCAGCTTTTGCGCGGCAGCGCCGGCGGTCAGCAGGATGGTCTTCTTGAAACCGGCTACGAGCTTCTTCTCTTCGGTGAAGGGCGCTTCGTCGCCATCGCCGAAATCGGGAATGCTCATCAGCTCCTGCGATACCTTCATCGCGGGGCCCATGATGTTGAGACGGCCCTGCATGGCGCGCTTCAGCGTCATGTCTACGGTCAGGAGGCGGTTGATCTCATTCGTGCCTTCGTAGATGCGGTTGATCCGCGAATCGCGATAGGCGCGCGAAATATTGTATTCGGCCGAGAAGCCGTTGCCGCCATGGATCTGCACGCCCTCATCCACGCAGAAGTCGGCCATTTCCGAACCGTTCACTTTGAGGATGGCGCATTCGATGGCATATTCTTCCGCGGCGCCCAGCAGGGCCTCGTTGAAGGGCTTGCCGCTTTCCACGGCATCGAGCTCCATGTCATCGATCAGCTTGGCCGAGAGATAGAGCGCACTCTCGCATGCATAGGCGCGGATGGCCATCTCGGCGAGCTTGTGCTTGATCGCGCCGAAGTTGGCGATCGGCTGCTTGAACTGCTCGCGGGTGATGGCATACTCGATCGAATTGGTGATCGTGGCCTTGGCGCCGCCGAGCGTGGCCGCGCAAAGCTTCAGGCGGCCGATGTTCAGGATGTTGAACGCGATCTTATGGCCTTTGCCGATCTCACCCAGCATATTTTCCACCGGCACCTTGCAGTCCTGGAAGTACAGCTGCACGGTCGACGAGCCCTTGATGCCCATCTTGTGCTCTTCCGGGCCCTGGGTGAAGCCTTCAAAACCGCGCTCCACGATGAAGCCGGTGAACTTGTCGCCGTCCACCTTGGCAAAAACCGTGTACACATCGGCGAAGCCACCGTTGGTGATCCAGCATTTCTGTCCGTTGAGGAGATAGTATTTTCCATCCTCGCTCAGGCGGGCCGTGGTCTTGGCGCTGAGGGCATCCGATCCCGAGTTGGGTTCCGTGAGGCCGTAGGCGCCCGTCCACTCACCGGTAATGAGCTTGGGAATGTATTTGGTCTTTTGCTCGGGCGTGCCGAAGTAGAGGATGGGCAGGGTGCCGATGCCGGTATGCGCAGCGATGGCAACGGAGAACGAATGACCGGCGCCAAGGAATTCATTGACGATGGTGGAGGTCACGAAATCTTTCCCCAGTCCGCCGAACTCTTCGGGGAAGGAAACTGGTGGTTTGATGTGCGCCGCTGGCAGATC
>CBHWDR010000722.1:0-1923 GCA_966112575.1 uncultured Chitinophagales bacterium | reverse complement strand
CAAAGTAAGTCCGCCCAACGCCACCAAGCAGTACGTGGAAGCCTACATCCGCTTCGACGACAGCGTGTCGGCCGTCCGCAGCCGCGACCGCAACCAGTATGGGCTGATCAGGTTCGACGCCGAGAAGGCGCGGGCCGACAACCGGGTGCTGCAGCAGCACGTGGTGAACCAGCGCCTCGTGATCGCCGGCACGGCCCTCCTTGCCCTGATGACGATCGGTTTCCTGGTAGTGCGTTCGCGGGCCAAGCGGAAATTGCTGGCACAGGAAACCGAGACCGCCATCCGCGAATCGCGCTTGAAGACCTCCCGGAAAGTGCACGACGTGGTGGCCAATGGGCTCTACCGGATCATGAACGAGTTGGAGCACCGAGAGGAGCTCGATAAGGAAGGCCTGCTGAATAAGATCGAAGGGCTCTACGAGCAGTCGCGCGACATCTCGTACGAAGGGCCGGCGGCAGAAACGGCGAACTATGGGGAGCAGGTGCGTCAGCTGGTCAACGCTTTCTCCAGTGATACCACCCGGGTGATCCTCATCGGCAATGAAGCTGCCTTCTGGAACCGATTGCCGGATGAACACAAACGGGAGCTGTCCCTGGTGCTGGAAGAGTTGCTGGTGAACATGCGCAAGCACAGCGGCGCCAGCGCGGTGGTCCTGCAGTTTGAGCAGGAGGAGGGGAAGGGCTTCATCCGTTATAAAGATGACGGCAAGGGTTTGCCGGAGGTACCCAATTTCGGTAATGGGCTGAACAATACGGTTAACCGTATCCAGGCCATCGGCGGGGAAATTATTTTTGAAAACAGGGACCCGAAAGGATTGTCGGTCCTCATCAGTTTCCCTTTGCCTAACCCATCATGATCGATAAAGTACTCATAGCCGAAGACCACGAAAGCGCGAACCTCTCCATCCAGCGGACGCTGGAGGAGCGGAAGATCGCGCAGGTGGACCATGTCTATTATTGCGATGTGGCCCTGGAGCGGATCCGCCTCGCCAAACAGCGGGGTGCGCCTTACGACCTGCTCATCTCCGACCTGCAGTTTGAAGACGATGGCAATCCGCAAAAGATCGTCGACGGCTTTGAGCTGATTCGGGCGGCCCGCGAAGTGCAGCCCGAACTCCGGATCCTCATCTTCTCGGCCGAGGGCCGTCCCGTGGTTATCGACAAGCTCTTCCGCCACTACGAGATCGATGCCTATGTGCGCAAGGCGCGGAACGATGCGCGGGAGCTGCAGGCCGCCCTGCAGGCCATCGGCGCCGGCAAGCCCTACTATCCGCCCGGCCTCGCCCGCCAGATGCGCGAGCTGAACACCTACGAGTTCAAGGAATTTGATATCCGCATCATCCGCCTGCTGGCCGAAGGCTACCAGCAGAACGCCATCCCCGACTACCTCAAGCGACGCAACATCACCCCTTCGAGCCTCAGCTCCATTGAAAAGCGCCTGAGCCAGATCCGCGAGGAGTTCGGCTTTACGAAGAACGAGCAGCTGGTGCTGTTTTGCAAGGAGGCGGGGATCCTCTGACCTCAAGCGAGAAAGAACACGGATTAAACGGATTGGATGAATGAGAACGGATTTTTACAAAGGGGGTAAGAAATATCCAGATTTAGATGTGCTTGTCAGCGGTATAAACAGGGCAACCAGTTTTTAATGAGGGCTCGCAATTAGTGAATCTGAATTATTTAAGTGATGCGAACGGTTCCTTTGTTGCGGCACTCCTGGCTAACGATTTTCCTTTTCCTCTTCTCCGCCTGTCAGAATGCTCGGCAGCCTGCCAACGAATCCACCCCCACCACCGGCAACGTCGTCGGCATCACCGACGGCGACACCTTCACCTTCCTCACCCCCGATAACCAGCAGGAAAAAGTCCGCCTTTACGGCATCGACTGCCCCGAGAAGAACCAGGCCTTCGGACAAGCAGCCCGGAAG
>CBHWDR010000721.1:0-1926 GCA_966112575.1 uncultured Chitinophagales bacterium | reverse complement strand
AGCAGCAGGGAGAGGAGGCACAGGAGGCGCTTCATGGCATAAAGAACGTGAAAACGTGGGTGAAGCGTATGGGTGAATACAGGGAACGCAGATTATTAAGATTATTATGATTTCGCTGATGATCATTACAGAATAGTCGGCCAGCAATTAACTGTAAGGTTTTATCAGGTAATACGGATCCGCGTATATCCGTTCGATCCGTAAAATCCGTGTTCCTTCTCTCTCGCCGCACGCTGCTTGATTCTGATCTTATAGAATCATGACCATCTTAATCATCTGCGTTCCTCGCTACTCCCGGTTAGCAGGATTCTTCCACCCCCTGCCGAGGCGCTCCACGGTTTCCTGCACGCGGGTGGTGCGCGTCTCTTCGCGCTTGGCGCTCACGATCCATTCGATGTATTCACGCTTGTTGGTGAAGGAGAGGGTTTCGAAGAATTCGGCCGACTCCGGTGCCGCGGCAAAAGCGGCGGCAAGGTCTTCCGGGAGCCGGATCGTCTTGGATTCCCGGTTCACAAAGTCGGCGGCCGGGTTGCCTGTTTTCAGACCGGCCTTGCGGAGGTCCTCATCGCCCTTGAGGCGCACCGCAAAGGCCGACCAGGTGGGGTCGAAAGAGACGAGGCTGAGCCACTGCAGGTCCTGCCGCTGGCGCACCGCTTCCCAGCCCGTATCGCGAGTGAGATCGGTCTGCAGGCCCGAGCTGCCCTTGGGGTAGTAGATCCAGCAGATCATCCGGCCCTTCAGGAAACCCAAAATGCCTTCGATCTCTGCCTTCAGCTGCTCCTGGGTCTGCACGAACCAGTGGATCTGGTCGGCATTCTTCCCGGTCTTGCTGATGATCAGCCCGTTGATCGGGCCGATAGTGTCACGGAAATGGTCGGGAGCATGCACCGGGTAAAGGCGCATGCCTTCGCGGATCCGGAGCTTTTGGGCGAGTGTCGTGGCCATGAAAAAATTTGCGCGAAGATAAATGGCCGACCCGACATCGACGGAGCCGTATCGACAGAACCCAGATGCAGCCGGGTCTGTCAGGAAAGAGGCGGGCTGAACTGCCACGCCAGACCCGGAAAACCGGGATTTTTCCTGACATCCTGCCAAAATTGCATTTGCAACCTCGCGGCATAATGATTGATAACCAATACTGAACTTCTTAAATTCTTAATCAATGGGAAAAATAATTGGTATTGACTTAGGTACAACCAATAGCTGCGTCGCCGTGATGGAAGGCAACGAGCCCGTAGTAATCGCAAATGACGAAGGCCGTCGCACAACGCCTTCGGTAGTGGCTTTTTTGAAGAATGGTGAGCGTAAAGTAGGCGATCCGGCCAAGCGCCAGGCCATTACCAACCCGCAGAATACGATCATGTCGGTGAAGCGCTTTATGGGCCGCCGTCATGATGAAGTAACCGAAGAGATCAGCCATTGGAGCTATAAAGTTGCCAAAGGCGACAATAATACCGTCCGTATCGACATTGATGGCAGGCTCTATACCCCGCAGGAACTCTCCGCGATGATCCTGCAGAAAATGAAGAAGACCGCCGAAGATTACCTGGGCCAGGAAGTGACCGAAGCGGTGATCACCGTTCCGGCTTATTTCAACGACGCCCAGCGCCAGGCCACGAAGGAAGCCGGTGAGATCGCCGGCCTGAATGTACGGCGCATCGTGAACGAGCCGACCGCGGCAGCCCTGGCCTATGGCCTCGACAAAGGCGGCAAGGACCATCACATCGCCGTATTCGACCTCGGTGGCGGTACCTTCGATATCTCCGTGCTCGAACTGGGCGACGGCGTATTTGAGGTAAAGTCGACCAATGGCGATACCCACCTTGGCGGTGATGATTTCGATAAAGTGATCATGGACTGGCTGGCGGAAGAATTCCGTTCCGACGAGAACGTCGACCTGCGCAAGGATCCCATGGCCCTCCAGCG
>CBHWDR010000720.1:0-1932 GCA_966112575.1 uncultured Chitinophagales bacterium | reverse complement strand
AACCCGTCATCAGCTCGTTCACCTGGTTATACGTATATCGCTTGAACCGCTCCCAGCGCCAGGGAAATTTGCGGATATCATAATTGTTGTTGCGGTCGGGCGTGGCATACAGGGGCCACCAGTAATCTTCACTGTGCCAGTCGGGCTTGGAGAAATAAGCGCCCACCATCATGCCTTCCTTTCGAAAAGCCTGGAACACTTCCTTTGTCACATTGGACCTCGGGTTCTTCGCGAAAGGGCCGTTGGTAATTTTGAAATCGGTTTCGTGTGTATCGAACATGCAGAAGCCGTCGTGGTGCTTGGTGGTGAAGACGAGGTAGCGCATGCCGGCATCCTTCGCCGCTTTCGCCCATGACTGCGGATCGAAACGTGTTGGATTAAACTCATTCTTCAGGCCCCAGTACCATTGCTTGTATGCTTCATAATTGGAAGCTGAATCCCGGGTGATCCAGTCTTCGGAGCAAATGGACCAGGATTCGATGATACCCGGCACGGCATAGAGCCCCCAGTGAATGATGATGCCGAACTTCTGGTCGCGCCAGCGCTCCAGCTTGCTGCGCACGGACGTATCTGCCGGCCACTCATAGGGCTGCGCGTGTACGGAAAGGAAAAAGCAGAAAGCAGCGAGCAGGGTGGCGATTCGTTTCATGAGCGGTTTTATTAATATATTTCCAGGTTGGATAACAGCGGGCAGCCCCGTGCGTCGAGGATCCGCAGGCGAACGCGATTCGTTGCGATCGACCCCAGTTCGAGGATCCGTTTGTAACCGATGGTCGTTCCCTGGATCAGCTCTTTCCATCGCCCCTCAACGTGTACGTCCACCGCAAAACGTTTCACCCGTTGCCCCAGCGCGATATACTCCTGTACAACGAGGTAGTGAACGGGCGCCTGCCCTTCCAGCAAGACTTCGATGGTGGCGGTGGTGAGGCTGTCGTCCGTTGCCCAGTAGGTTTCTTTTTTTCCATCGGTGAGATGCGCAGGCGAAAATCGGGAAGAACGCCCGCGGATGTTGGAGACGGCAACTGGCCGGCGAAGCGCCCGATTGCGGGCAAAAGCACGATCCCGGATCGCCTTGAACTCCAGCAGGGCCTGCACATCCCTCTCATGGAACAGGCCCCGCCGGTCAGGAGGAATATTCAGGAGCAGCGTAGAGCCTCGTCCTACCGAATTCAGGTAGATGCGAAACAGTTGCGCACCGCTGCGCACCAGGCTATCTTCACGCGCATGATAGAACCAGCCCGGCCGGATCGAGACATCCACTTCGGCAGGGATCCAGCGCCGGCCATCTTCCGAACCCGTTTGAAGCAGACCGGAGATATCCGCTTTCCCGGCGTAGAGCGTGTCGTTGCTGATCAGGTTCCAGTTGGTGGCACCGGCCTGGCCCTCTTCGTTGCCCACCCAGCGCAGATCCGGTCCCGCATCACTGAAGAAGAGCACTTCTTTTTGCAACTTGCGCACCCGATCCAGTGTGCCGGGCCAGTCATAATAGGTTCTCCGGTCGATCCTGCGTTGCTCGTTCGCGCCGCCATAATAACCATCGCCGCCGTTGGCGCCGTCGAACCACATTTCGAAGACCGGTCCATAGTTCGTGAACAATTCGTTTAATTGGGCACGGTAGTAGTCGATATATGCGGGCTTGCCATAATCGGGATGATGGCGGTCCCAGGGCGAGAGATAGATGCCGAAACGCAATCCCGCTTTCCTGGCCGCATCAGCTGCTTCGCGCACCACATCGCCCTTACCGTTGCGGTAGGGACTGTTCTTCACCGAATGCTCCGTGTATTTCGAGGGCCAGAGACAGAAGCCGTCGTGATGCTTGGCCGTAAGGATCAGGCCGCGGAAGCCCGCTTCCTTCAGCACCCCTGCCCATTGACCCGCATCGGGTGAAGAAGGTGCGAACACGGCAGGCGATTCATTGCCATAACCCCATTC
>CBHWDR010000719.1:0-1933 GCA_966112575.1 uncultured Chitinophagales bacterium | reverse complement strand
GGGAAGCCCCGTACGGCAAAGAGAAGCTCTGCTGCCTCGATGATCTGGATTTGTTTTTCGTTCAGTTCCATAGAAAGAGGATGCAAGTTAAACAAACGTTTGATTTAATCAAACGTTTAATTCGAAAATATTTTCTAATTGGAGTTAATCCGTTGTAAATAATGTGGTTATGAATCTGAGTAAACCTGCTAGGTGGGGGCGCACCTGCTAGGTCGACGGAACCTAGCAGGTTCCTACCGGCGGGGGCGCAGCCGCATGAAAGGCTTCTCCACCAACAGGAAATAGGCGGCCGGGATCACCAGCACCGCCAGTAGGAAGAGCGGGACCAGCCAAAATAGCCCCGAGAAACCGGCGGGCAGCAAGCCCAGTTTCCGCAGGCTCATGCCCAGGGCCGAAACCACGGCAAAATGCAACAGGTAGATCGAATAGCACATGCCCCCGATCAGGGCCAGGGGCCGGGCCGCGAACGCCCGTCCCACGCCTTCATGAGCAAGGGCGGTAAAGAGCAGGAGGAAGATCGCCAGCATCTTGAAGCCCGAGCCCCAGAACCGGTCAATGGAAGGAAGAAAGAGGTAAACCAGCAGGGCAGCGATCCCCAGTACCCAGCCGGTGGCCGCGGGCAATCGGATACCGGTCACATAGAGATCTGCCGCCAGCAGGCCCAGGAAAAAGAAATGCATGAACTTGAACACATGGGCATGATCCCAGTCGTACAGCCAGTACAGCCAGCCGCCGAGGATCACGACGAGCAGGATCGCCCGGCGCACCAGGGCCGAGGGTATCCGGAAAAGCAGGAAAAACAATGGCGCCAGCACATAGAACTGTACCTCTACCTCGAGCGACCAGGCTACGGGGAGCACGAGCGAAAACGCTTTGTAAACTAGGGTATGCAGGTATACGGCCGAAACCAGCAGGTGCGGGAGCAGCTCGTTGAAGCGATAGCTGTGCAGGACGAAAACATGCGCGAAAAAAAAGATCAGCAGGGCAATGAGGTAGGGCGGTTCCAGCCGGATGAGGCGGCGCAGGTAGTAGCGGCGGAGCAGAACCGGGCGCTCGCCGCGGAGCCGCCAGCGCGCGAAAGGAAGACTGAGAATGAAGCCGCTGATCGCGAAGAACAGGGCCACGCCAATCCCTCCTTCCTGGAAAAAATTCTTCCAGTAGCCTTCGGTCAGCAGTTGCTGCCCATACACTTCCCGGTTCAGGTAATTGGTGATGTGCATCACCATCACCACCGAGAAAATGGCCAGGAAACGGAGTCCGTCCACTTGGGGCAGGTAGGTGGTGCTGTCAGTTACCCGCCGGAAACGTTCGAAGAAACGGGCCTTCATCGCTGCGAGGCAATGAGCAGGTTGAGGTCGGTATACTTGAGGTTGAAGCGTTCGCTGAGGTAGAAGTTCGTCAGTGCGCCCTTGAACATATAAATCCCGCTCCGCAGGTGGATCTGGTGCCAGACCATCCGTTCAAATCCGCCATCTTCACCAGCTTCCAGCAGCAGGGGCATGAGCACGTTGGAAATGGCCTGGGAAGCCGTGCGGGCAAAACCCGAAGGGATATTGGGCACACAGTAATGGATCACTCCGTACTTCGTATACACCGGCCGTTGATGCGAGGTGATCTCGGCGGTTTCAAAGCAGCCGCCACGGTCGATGCTCACGTCGATGATCACGGAGCCAGGGCGCATGGCGCTGACCATTTCCTCACTGACCACGATGGGCGTGCGCCCGCTTTCAGAACCAAGGGCGCCGACGGCAACCTCGCAGGTCTTAAGCTGCTTGGCCAGCATCCGGGGCTCGATCACCGAGGTCCAGAGGCGATGGCCGATATTGTTCTGGAGGCGCTTCAGCCGGTAAACCGAGTTGTCGAACACCTTCACCGAGGCACCGAGGGCCAGGGCGGCACGTGCGGCGTATTCGCCAACGATGCCGGCGCCGAT
>CBHWDR010000718.1:0-1941 GCA_966112575.1 uncultured Chitinophagales bacterium | reverse complement strand
GATCCGCAATGCCGACCAACTGAACCTCGTGGGGCTCGCGAAGCAGGTGAATGGCCTGGCTGATTCCGCCCGCCGCAACAAGCTGAAGCCGGAAGACATTGCCGATGGTACGTTCACCCTCACCAATGTGGGTACGTTCGGAAGCCTGATGGGCACTCCGATCATCAACCAGCCGCAAGTGGCCATCCTGGCGGTGGGTGCCATCAAAAAACGCCCGGTGGTGATCGAAACACCTGCGGGCGATTCCATCGCCATCCGCCATATGATGTATCTCTCGATGAGCTATGACCACCGGATCGTGGATGGCAGCCTTGGCGCGACCTTCCTTACGGCCGTAGCCCGCGAACTGGAGAACTTCAACCCCGACCGCGAATTCTAATGAGTTCCATGATAAAGAAAGCCTCCGTCAGCTGACGGAGGCTTTCTTATTTATTTATGCTTTTAATCGATCAGTTGCCGAATCTGCCTTCGAAGAACTCTGTCTTCTTTCCTTTTCTACGGATGATGAACAGGTTGCCGTAAGCCGAATCGGGAAGATCGCTCATCCATTTCTGTCCCAGGAAGCCGTTCACCAGCTCATCGACGGTGTTGGAATGCCCGACGATGAGGATATTGCCATTGGCGGTGGCGCTGATCGTACGGACAAAGGCAGTGTCGCGCGGGTCATAGGTCTGAATAGATAAACCCAACGCTTCGGCCAGTGGTTGGGCGGTGGTGCGGGTGCGGATGAAATTGGTGGAATAAATAGCGGTGATCGAAGAATCCTTGAGGATGCCCTGAAGTGCCCGCGCCCGTTGCTGGCCGGCTTCCGAAAGAGGCACATCGGAGGCCATCGTGTTCACCTCCTTTTCGGCGTGGCGTACGATATAGACCGTTTGCGCAGAGGCGCAGGAAGTAAAAAAAAGCGAAGCAAGGAGAATTCGGAACATAGACAAGGGTTTTAACAGGCCTAAAGGTAATCGGTATGGCATTTGAAAGGTCTATTTTGTAGATTAGGGAACCAAATCCTTGAGCCGATGAAGCAGTTATCCGAAACCTGGTTTGCAGAAGGTTATATCGATTTCGAGTTGAAGAAATACACCCTGCTTTCTTACCTGCAGGAGGTCAACCGCTATTTCTTCGAAAACAAGCTCTATCCCCAGCTTGCCGACCTTATTTTCCACTACAACAACATCGTGGCCTTCCGCGAGAATAAGAAATACCTGCAGGAGCATTTTCCAAAGAAGCTCACCGGAATCCAGATCGAGAAGCTGCAGCTGATCTATGAGCAGATGATCGAAGACGATGAGCTGATGAACGAGCTGGAAGCCATTATCCATTATTCGGCAGGCGAGATGAAGACCACGATCTCCAATGGCGCCGAAATTTGCGAATTCGTGGAAACCAGCCTGTCCATCAACCCGGTCGGCCTCATCCCCCTCGACAGCCAGGAAGGCTATTTCTTCCTGAGTGCCGGCAATACGCGGGCAACGCGGGTCTATCATTACCGGCTCTCCATCTTTGAGCGACACAGTGAAAAATACCGGAGCATCAAAACTGCCTATATCGATAACCGGCAACGGAGCATGGTGCATACCTACGAGTGGCTGAAACAGGACCTGATCCGCCTGCGGAGTGAGTTGCCCAATCCAGCAGTATACAGCATCGAAACGGAGCTGAGCATGCCGGTGGATGAGACCCTGCTGCCGATCGCTAAGCGCTCGTTGGTCAAATTCCTGAGTGGTAACGCCGCCTGAGTAAGCGGGCAAGAAAAAGCCCCGTCATCTGACGGGGGCTTTTTGTTATTTCAACTTCAGGGAACCAAAGAACCGGTCCCGTTCAGGACTGACCGGATGGTCGGTCTTTTCAATGAAGGAAAGACTGTACACTTTCGTTCCGATAAATACATTTTTACTGTAATAAGTAAAAATCTGCTCGCCGGCTTTCATGGTAAACTTGTAG
>CBHWDR010000717.1:0-1947 GCA_966112575.1 uncultured Chitinophagales bacterium | reverse complement strand
ATGACTCTTACCTCTCTTTGCCTCGGAATGACAAACAGAGGGAATAACCGCCCCTCTTCCAAAGCCACCACATCTGTAAACGACCGAAACAATTCCTCTTAGCCTTTGCTTCGCTGTGCTCGCAAGGACGACCTGTAATGAAAGTAGAAGCACCTCAACGCAGGCAGGCCCAAACTGTGATCGGTCGTCCCTCGTCTATGGTTAGTAGGCGCGAACCATCAACATTTCCTATCTTTTTCCCATGAACCTGCGGCTCCTCTGCTTGCTCCTCTTTGCTTTTTGTTCCGCCTCGGCCCAGAACTTCGGCGGATTCCCTGCGTGCACCCGCTGGCACCAGCTGAATTCCGATACGGCCAGGATCATCTTTACGCCCGGCTCGGAGTACACTGCCTCACGCGTTTATTCGCTACTGCACCAGGCAGCGGCCGACACGCCCCTCGCCATCGGCAGTCGCCTCCGGAAGATCAACGTGGTGCTCCACAGCCGCACGACCCTGGCCAACGGCTATGTGGCCCTCGGTCCCTTCCGGAGCGAGTTCTACCTCATCCCCGGCTCATCGGTCTATGATTTTGGCAACCTGCCCTGGGCCGACAACCTTGCCCTCCACGAGTACCGCCACGTGCAGCAATACAACAATTTCCGGAACGGCCTCTCCAAAGCCATGTCCGTGGTGTTCGGCGAGGGTGGACAGGCACTGGCCAATGCGCTCTCGGTGCCAGACTGGTTCTTCGAGGGGGATGCCGTGCATACGGAGACCGCACTCACGCCGAGCGGACGCGGGCGCTTGTCGTACTTCATGAGTGGCTACCGCAGCCTCTGGCTGGAAAACAGGAATTATGGATGGATGAAGCTGCGCAACGGTTCGCTGAAGGATTATGTGCCCAACCACTACCAGCTCGGCTACCTGCTCACCAACTACGGCTATGCACAATACGGGGAGGGATTCTGGAGAAACGTGACGCAGGATGCTTCTGCTTTCAAAGGCCTTTTCTATCCTTTTCAGCGCGCTATTCGAAAGCATGCCGGAGTGGATTACCAGACCTTTCGCCGGCAGGCATTCGAATGGTACCAGCAGAAGACGGCAAAAGTGCTGCGTATTGAAACGAAGCCGGAGCGAACGGTCACCAGTTATTATTTCCCGCAATTCCTCAATGCCGATTCCCTGCTATACCTGAAGCGATCTTATGACCGCATCGCCACCTTCATGGTGCGCGACAGCCGGGGTGAGCACCGGTTGAAACGCCAGGCCATATCCGGTGAAGAGTGGTTTGCTCAACGCGGCGGCACGGTAGCCTACACGGCCTACAGCACCAACCCGCGCTGGAGCCTGGTGGATTATTCCGACATTGTGCTCCTCGACCTGAAGACAAGAAAGGAGCGAAGGATCACGAAGCGTGAGCGTTATTTCACTCCCGACCTTTCACCCGGCGGAACGCGCATCGTAGCCGTGCGCATCAACGACTCCCTGCAGTCGGAGCTGGTACTGCTCAATCGCAACGGCGAGCAGCAGCTGCGGATTTCGGGCAATCGGGACCGGTATTTCTTCAACCCGCGGTTCATCAACGAGGAAGAGGTGGTGGTGAGCGTACGGCATGCCGACAGCCGGATGTCGATGGAACGGATCACGTTGACATCACGACGCTCCGAACAACTGCTGGCCCCGGGCTTCCGCACCGTGAGCCTGCCCTTTGTGAAAGGTGATACGGTATTGTTTACCGGCAATGTTTATGGAAACGACGACCTGTTCGCGCTTTCGCTAAAAACGAAAGAACTCTTTCAACTGACACGCCGATTCACCGGGACCTATTTCCCGTCGGCCTGGAAGGACTCACTGGCTTTTTCCTTTTTCACCAGTCATGGCCTCGCCCTCCAGACCGCCGATTTGAAGAAAGCTACCTGGGCCCGTGTGCAGCCCGATTCCCTGGCAACCATTCCTTACCTCTACCC
>CBHWDR010000716.1:0-1967 GCA_966112575.1 uncultured Chitinophagales bacterium | reverse complement strand
TGACCGCCTCCGCGAGCTGATCTATGAATGTATCCCGGATGTGCGGGAGCAGCTTGCCTATAATGTTCCCTTCTTCTACCGGCACAGCCGCATCGTTTTTCTTTGGCCCGGGTCGTTGCCCTGGGGTAAGAAGCGGAAGACGGGTGTGGAACTGGGTTTTTGCCGGGGTAAGCTTTTATCCGAGCCGGATTACCTGAACAAGGGAAGCCGGAAAGAAGTTTATCTAAAGACCTTCCATACGGAACAGGAGATCGATGCGGTGCGGATTCGCCGGCTCCTGCTCGAAGCTGTTGCGATCGATAAGGAGTTGTACCAGGTCCGGAAGGGCAAACGGAAAAGCGGCTAGGGTTGTTTATCCCCTCCGGCCACGCGGTTCACCATAGCCGTCGCCAGGTTCGGCTCGAAGCCCCGCTGCAGGAGAAAGTCGATGGTCTTCTTTTTCCGTACGAGGTATTGATCGGATTTGAGGCTCTCGTATTTTTTCTCCGTCAGCCGCAGCAGTACTTTTTCATATTCGTCTTCATCGATCTCCTTCATGCCCCGCTTGATGTTGTACTCGCTCACTTTCTTCTCCTTCAGGCCATAATAGATCTTCTTTCTTCCCCACTCCTTCATCCGGAACTTGCCGCCCACATAGGCTTTGGCAAATCGCTCTTCGTTCAGGTAGTCTTCCTCGATCAGGCTGGAGATGATCGCATCGTGCTCCGACTTCCACACGCCCAGGTCCCAGAGCTTCTGCTGCACCTCGGCATGACTGCGCTCCTGGTAAGCACAATACTGCTTCAGCTTCTGCAAGGCCTGTTCTTTGGTGAGGTATTTCTTCTGCATGGTCACTCTTCCAATAGTTCAACACAACCGAAATCCTTCTCCAGCAGGTTGTCGTAATAATCGGCCTTGCGGAAGAGCTCGCGAAACATGGCAATGCCGTTTTCCTTCGTCATGTCGAGGTCGTACATGATGCAGGAGAGCACGATGTTCTGCTTTACGGCGCTCAGCACCAGGTTGTCGAGCACGGCGTTCTCCTGCAGGAGAAACTGGTAAAGCGGCTTGATCTGCAGCGTGTCTACCGGGAGCTGACAGAGATAGGCATCGCCGGCCACGAAATAGTTATCGGGGTTGTAGTTGATCTTGATCTTGGCATTGCCTTCCTTCACGCTCCAGTTGTTGTTGCCGTCGCGGGCCAGCTTCACATCCTTGCCCAGCTCTTTCAGGATCTCTTCCACCGTTTTGGCAATGCCCACGGGCTTAGCCTCCCGCTCGGGCAGCTGCGGCAATTTCACCTCGGTACCGCAGTAGGGACAATATTTCGACGCTTCGATATTGCTGGGAAGCACGAGGTGGTTGCAGCTGAAGCAGCGCGTCGACGCTTCACCCCGGTGCGGTGCATAGAGCTCCAGTGCTTCGCGCAGGTAGCTCGAGGGTAAGGCAAAGCCGAGGTTATCCCCACCGCGTATGATGAAGGAGTTGACACCGATGATGCCGCCATCCTTATTGACCAGCGGTCCGCCCGAGTTGCCCGGGTTGATGGCCGCATCGATCTGGATATACTTCAGCCCCTCGCGGATCCGGTCCACCTTGGAGATCACGCCCTGGGTAGCGGTGTAATTGAGGCCGAAGGGATGGCCGATGGCCACCACTACATCGCCGTCGTTCATCGAAGCATAGTCGCCGATCTTCACTTCCGGTATCTGCACCTCGGGCGGCGGCTGCAGAAAAGCCAGGTCGTGCTTGCGGTCGGTGTACCAGACCCGGGCCAGGCGCTTCTCGAACAGCCTGCCGGCGATCGTGATCTCGGCATTCTTACCCACCACGTGTTCGTTGGTCACGATGATATCAAATTCCTTTACATAGAAGCCGGTGCCGGTGCTCGCCTGTGTGGCGATCTGAATGATGGCGGGCCGGTAGAGTTCTATGATCTGTTGTGTATTCATGAACGATGATTACGCTAATTACCGAATTATCGAATT
>CBHWDR010000715.1:0-1968 GCA_966112575.1 uncultured Chitinophagales bacterium | reverse complement strand
CCGCCGGGGCTGGGCTCGCACGTGCACTGGGACCGTCGCCTCGACGCGCGTCTCATCCTGCCGCGTGCTGTCGCGCAGGTCCGCGCAGTACTTGAAATAAAAATAGGCCGAATCGAACTGGTTGAGCTGGGCGAAGGAGGCACTCATGTTGGCATAGAGCAGCTCGCGATAATGTTCCAGCCCATGCTCGCGGATCAGCTGGTTCGCTTCGCGGTAACTGGAGATCGCCGGTGCATAGCTTTCTTCATGCTGGCGTAGCTGGCCGGTATAGAAGGGCCGGGCGAACCGGATATTCGGATCGTTCAACTCCTGGTTCAGGACCTCCATCCGGTCGAGGTAGTTCCTAATCCGCCTTTGCACTTCCGTGGATGTCAATCCGGAAACGGTGGAAGTCGGAAGCGTGGAAAGGAACTGGCAAAGATTGAAAAGGGCATAGGCTTCGTTACGCCGGTGGCCGCTTTTCTCCGCCCAGCGAGCACCGCGTTCCATCAGGTCGATGGCCCGGGCATGGTCGCCGAACCCCTGGTAGGCCAAACCCAGGTTGAGCAATTCACTGGTGAGCCGGGTGGAGTCCACCCGCTGCCGCCGCAGTTGCAAGGCCTGCTCGAGATAATGGATCGACTTGCGATCATTGAGCTGCAGGTAAATACCGCCGATGTTGCCCAGAGTATTTTCAAGCGCCCGGTCATTGGGCTGCTTCTCCAGCAGGCGGAGGGCATTGAAATAATGATCAAGCGCCCGGGAGAACTGGCCGCTGTTCAGATACTGGAATGCAAGCTCGTTATTGAGCCGTACCTGGAGCGGAGTATCGCGGGTCACACGCGCCTGTTCCAGCGCCTGCGCGGAAGGCGGCGGCGGGGCATCGGGAAGCTTTGTTTGTCCAAGGCTGGTCATGTATCCGAGCAGGCCGGCAAACACAAGAATGGGTTTCATGTTGCGGTTTTTAGATCGGCTTGGACAGACCGTCAGCAGCAGTTATCCAGATTAAGGTAGAGAAAAAAATGCATCCGGAAAACGGCCTGCAGTTATCAAACAGGACGCCGCAGTTATCAATCGGGCCTTGCGGAAAAAAGGGATGAAGGATAGGTTTACATCATCGGCACGGGTCGTCAGCAGCCTTCACCCATTCGCCGCCTATCCTGTGGGGTACCCTATTCTTTATCAACCAAAATCAACAACATGAAAAAGATCTTTTCGATTCTTTTGCCCTTGCTGGCTTTCCTTACCTCTATGGCTTCTCCCGCTTCCGTAAAGCCGCTTCCGTTCCGGCCTGCGGCAGCCACGCCGATCCAGTTCGATGTCGATGATGAGCTTACATTGCCGCTGTTCAACGAGTGCACGGGCGAAACGATCGACATGCAGATCCGCCGCCGCATCAGCATCCGCGGCCAGGTCAACGATCAGCGTGTTTTTTCGGTCTACCAGACGGGCACGCATTACTCCGGCACCGGCCTTACTTCGGGATGGCGCTATGTCGGCCACGGCCAGGAGAACGGCGCCGCCGGCGGCTCGATGACCAATGGGTTTTTTATCATGAACATCGTGTCCCAGACCGTCGTTACCGCCCCGGGAAGCAATAACAACTATAAGGTCAAAACTTCCTATACGCTCCGCGTGGCGCCCGATGGCACGGTGACGAAGGAAGCCGAGCAGACCTCGATCTCCTGCCAGTAACGCTTTACCCATAAGTACCCCAAGCGCCATCAAAAAGGGCTGCCCAACAAGGCAGCCCTTCTGATATTTTTACCGCAACGGTTCTTAACTCACGATCATCAGCTTCGCATAATTGAGCATGATCTTCTTTTCGCCATTCTGGTCGAATTTGATCGTGGCCACCGGGTTGTGCGAAGAACCTTCGAGCTTGAGCACCTGTCCGAAGCCGAACTTCTGGTGCTCCACACGCATGCCCTCCTGGAGCTTGGCAATGTCCGAAGGCACGAAATTGGCCGAAGGCTGGTGCGCTACTTC
>CBHWDR010000714.1:0-1970 GCA_966112575.1 uncultured Chitinophagales bacterium | reverse complement strand
TGGATTTTTTATTTTTGACCCGCATGAAGATTGGCATTGATCTAATGGGCGGCGATTATGCCCCCACGGAAGTAGCGCTCGGCGTGAAGGAATACCTGCAGGAAGGCCGTGCGCACCTGGTTTTGATCGGCGATGAGCACCAGATCCGGCCCCTGCTGGAGGAACATGGCATTGCGCCGGAGCAGGCGACCGTTGTACACGCCGACCAGGTGATCGACTACAACGAACACCCGACCCGCGCGCTGAAGGAGAAGACCCGCTCCTCGATCGCCATTGGTTTCCACCTCCTGGCTTCCGGAAAGACCGATGGCTTCATCTCAGCGGGCAATACGGGCGCCATGCTCGTTGGCTCGCTCTATGCCCTCAAGCCCATTGAGGGCGTGCTGCGCCCCACCATCTCCACCATCATCCCCAAGGAGAACGGCGGCACCGGCCTGCTGCTGGACGTGGGCCTCAACTCCGACTGCAAGCCCGAGCAGCTCAACCAGTTCGCCATCATGGGTTCGGTTTATGCCCAGCAGATCCTGGGCATAGAAAAGCCCCGGGTGGCCCTCCTCAACATCGGGGAGGAAGAAGGAAAGGGCAACCTGCTGGCCCAGGCCACGTACCCGCTGCTGAAGGAGAACCGCCACATTCATTTTGTGGGCAATGTAGAAGGCCGGGATCTTCTGCTCGACAAGGCCGACGTGATGGTTTGCGATGGCTTTACCGGGAATATCATCCTCAAGATGGCCGAGTCGCTCTTCGAGATCACCCGGGAAAAGAACATCCAGCACGAGTATTTCGACCGCTTCAATTTCGAGAACTATGGGGGCACGCCCGTCCTAGGCATTTCCAAGCCGGTGATCATCGGTCACGGCATCTCGCGCGGCCGCGCATTCAAGAACATGATCCTGCTGGCACAAAAAATGATTGAGAAAGAGGTAATGCAGAAGATGAAGGAAGAAGTGGAGGCTTGAGTTGCAGTAACCGCTTAACCTACGAACGTGAACATCCTTTCGTACTTCCTGCCGGCAGGGCTTTGCCTTTCCGTGAGCCTGGGTCATCCGGACCCGGTGTCCATTACCCCACAACCCCGATTCAGTAAAACATTTTACCGGCTTGGCGACCGCCTCCTGACCCTGGAGAAAGCCGGGCGCGTGAACGAACCCCGGTTCACCATCGTCAGCTGGCAGGAGGGAAGCGCGCTCCTGCGCGAACAGGCCGCCACGTTTGCACAGGCCAATGAAGGCCGTTTCCTCCACCTGGACGACACGGATCCCGCCGGCATCGAAGTGGAATTGCTCAGCCGGAAGCTGCGCGTGCATCCCGACCGCATTTTTACGTATGAGGGACAACGTCAGTTGCTCCGCGACCAGGACTGCTGGAAGCGCAGCACGTTTTTCGCGGTGCAAAAATTCTCCCGCTTCCTGATGGACGAGATCTTCACTTCCGGCCGTGTGGTGCTCCTGAGCCCTGGCAGCACCCAGGACCGGCTGCAGGATTTTGAACAGGGCGGCAGGAAGGCCTCGCTGGCGAAGGACGTGCATGCAGGTAAGGCCCGGATCGGAGAGGGCTTCGTGCTCACCTCGGACGAAAGTTTATTCCATCGACTCAAGGAACGAGACTTGCCGGTTGTACTGCTCTCCAAAACGAGTTTTCCCGACAACGGCAGCCTGATGAAATTCTGCCTGCGGCGAAACATAAGCCTGGTGCAGCTTGTATCCAATGATGCCGATCCGCAGGTGCTGCAGCAATGGCTAGAAGTGATCTCCGGATGAGCAACAAAGTGGTGAGTGTCAGGGGCTGAGAAAAATTTTTTTCTTCAAACTGCAATAATTTTTTGGCAGCTAATTACCTGGCCGTTATTTTTGCACTCCCAATTAATCAATGACGGTTACGAAATTGATCAGGCGGAAAAAGTAGAACTCGTAGCTCAGCTGGTAGAGCAATACACTTTTAATGTATGGGCCCTGGGTTCGAGTCCCAGC
>CBHWDR010000713.1:0-1986 GCA_966112575.1 uncultured Chitinophagales bacterium | reverse complement strand
TCGCCGGTATCTTCCCGCTCTCGGGCTTCTTCTCGAAAGACTCGATCCTGCTGGCGGCCTTCCAACACAATATTTTCCTCTATGCAGTAGGCCTCCTTACCGCTGCGCTGACGGCATTCTACATGTTCCGCCTGCTCTTCATCACCTTCCACGGCACCTTCCGCGGAACCGAAGAAGAGCGCCACCACCTCCATGAGAGCCCGGCCCCGATGACCCTTCCGCTGGTGATCCTGGCTATCCTCTCCATTATTGGTGGTTTCGTGAATGTGCCCGAGGTCTTTACCCATGGTGGCGAACGCCTCAGCGAATTCCTAGGTGCTGCCGGCGTGAAGAACCTGGAGCATGGCGCGCATGTAACGCACAGCACCGAGTGGATCCTGATGGGACTGACCACGGTCATCGCGCTGATCGCGATCGGGATCGCCTGGAACCGCTACAAGAGCTATCGTGAGGAAAAGGAAACCGGGGTATCGCGCCTGCTGGAGAACAAATGGTATGTGGATGAGCTCTATGATTCCGTGATCGTTCGCCCGGTGAACGGCCTGGGCGCCTTTGCCAACCGCTTCCTCGAGAAGAGCGGCATCGATGCCCTGGTGAACGGCGTTGGCCGCGCGGTAGGCTACGGCTCGCGCCAGCTGCGCTGGTTGCAGAGTGGCCAGGTAGGCAGCTACGTCCTGCTGATGGTGATCAGCATGGTGCTGCTCTTCCTGATCCAGTTCTTTATAAGAAAGTAGAAAGTCAAAAGTCAAACGGCTAATGACTAATCATATCTCTTTGTATTATCAGAGTGATCAAGACAGAAAATAGAAGCTGCTTCTGCAGTTTTCAATTTTCGACTTTTGATTTTTGAATTAATAAACTCATGATCGCATTATCGCTTTTCCTACTGCCCCTGATCGGCGGACTCCTGGCCTTCTTCCTGAAGAGCGGCCAGACAGCGCGCACCTGGGCTTTTGTGGTATCCCTGCTGGCGCTCGTACTCACCGTGGCCGCCAACGTCATGG
Source organism: uncultured Chitinophagales bacterium (assembly GCA_966112575.1). Classification (GTDB taxonomy): domain Bacteria; phylum Bacteroidota; class Bacteroidia; order Chitinophagales; family Chitinophagaceae; genus Flavisolibacter. Next base: position 982 of record CBHWDR010000713.1, on the reverse strand, counting down.
CCAAGCCCGCACCTGCGCTGGAATTCCATGGCTCCTGGATGGGCAGCCTGGGCTCTTCGTTTTCGCTGAAGCTCGATGGCCTCTCCCAGGTGCTCTGCCTGCTCACCGGAATCGGCTTCCCGCTCATCTTCCTCGCCACCTGGCGCACGGAATATGCGCGTCCGAACAATTTCTTCGGGCTCATGCTCCTGGCGCAGGCCGGTCTCTTTGGCGTGTTCATCGCCACCGATGCCCTGCTCTTCTACTTCTTCTGGGAACTGGCGCTGATCCCCGTTTACTTCCTCTGCTCCGGCTGGGGTGGCGAACGCCGGATCCCGGTGACCTTTAAATTCTTCATCTACACCTTCACGGCCTCGGTGCTGATGCTCATCGGTCTGCTCTATCTCTATTTCCAGACGCCCGATCGCTCCTTCTCCATCGAATCCTTCTATGCCCTGAAGCTGTCCAATTCCACCCAGAGCTGGGTCTTCTGGATGCTCTTCGCGGCCTTCGCGGTGAAGATGCCCGTTTGGCCCTTCCATACCTGGCAGCCCGACACCTACGAGCAGTCGCCTACCTCGGTGACCATGGTCCTCAGCGGCATCATGGTGAAGATGGGTCTCTTCGGCCTCATCCGCTGGGTTTGGCCCATCGTTCCCATCGGCGTGCACATGTGGGGCGATGTGGTGATGAGCATGGCGGTGATCGGCGTGATCTACGCTTCCCTGATCGCCATCCAGCAGGATGACGTGAAACGCATGGTGGCCTACTCCTCGATCGCGCACATGGGACTCATGGTGATGGCCGTGTTCGCAGAGAACAAGATCGGCATGCAGGGCGTGATGATGCAGATGTTCAACCACGGTGTGAACATCATCGGCTTGTGGATCGTGGTGGAAATGATCGAGCGGCAGTTTGGCACCCGCAAACTTTCCGAGCTGGGAGGGATCGCAGCCAAGGCGCCGGCCCTCGCCACCTTGTTGGTGATCATGGCTTTTGCCAA
>CBHWDR010000712.1:0-1990 GCA_966112575.1 uncultured Chitinophagales bacterium | reverse complement strand
GGAGTAAACATGGATGTACTTCCCCATCCGCACATCGGCCTCTCTACCGTGAGCTATCTCTTCGGTGGTAAAGTGACCCACCGCGACTCCCAGGGCGTGGAGCAGATCATCCAGCCCGTTGAAGTCAACTGGATGACCGCCGGCAGGGGCATCGCACATTCCGAGCGCTTCGAAGATCCGGCCACACTCGCCGGCGGTGAATTGGAAATGATCCAGACCTGGGTGGCACTGCCCGAGCGGGAAGAAGAAGCGGAACCGGCCTTCAAAAATTATTCGATCGACCAACTCCCCGTGTTCGAAGAAGGCGGCGTCTGGATGCGGCAGATCGCCGGACAGGCCTACGGACTGCGCAACGAAGTGCGCACCGCCTCCCCGCTCTTTTACCTCCATGTGGTGCTCCAACCCGGCAGCCGCTTCGGGCTGCCGAAAGAATATTCCGAACGGGCCATCTATGTAGCCAAAGGCGGCGTGGGAGTCAACGGCATTTTCTATCTACCCGGACAGATGCTCGTCTTCACACGTGGCGTGGATCCGGTGATCCGCACCAGCGAAGGCGCCACGCTGATGCTCCTTGGCGGCGAGCCGGTTGGGGAGCGCTATATCTGGTGGAATTTCGTCTCCTCGAGAAGGGAGCGGATCGAGCAGGCTAAAGAAGACTGGAAACAGGGGCGGATCATCCTGCCGCCGAATGATGACCAGGAATTCGTGCCTCTCCCCGAAGACCGCTCGAAGCCTGCGGGCGGCCCGCCGTCGCCGCAGGCGTTTCCTGATCACGAGATCGCTCTTTTTCGCGTGTGCACATACCGCCAGCCTAAGTAGATCAGCCCACTGCCCAGCAGGAAAGGCCAGAGCGTAAGCAACATCAGGATGAATTCACGGAATCCGGTCCAGCCCTTCAACAAAGACTGGGCGAGTTTTTGCGAGAACGGAAGTTCATTATCCGCTACTGCATAGTTTGCGATCATCTCGCGTCGGATCAGCGTATTCTGTGACAGTCGGAGACGTACGGCGCTATAGGCGACATCGGCGTCGATTTGCCGGTTGGCTACCTGCAAGTCGATCACCTCATCACTGATTTGTATGGATTCCGAAATCCTGGGGCGGCTCGTCTTCCCTTCCAGCTTCTGGGTACGCACACCGGCCTTTAATCGCTGCTCGAGATAAACCAGACTTTTATCATCGACATGCAGGTTGCTGGCCCCTGTAAAATAGCCCAGTTCTGCTACGCGGTAGAGAAATGCTTCCAGATGTTCGGAAGGCACCCGCGCCATGATCTCCGCTTGCGGACTGATCGAGCTGACCACCAACAACGAATCCTTCGATACCGGGAGCTCGTTCCGATCATTCTCCCTCGTTTGCAGATCAAGATCGTAGATCATGCCACCATAGCTGCGCGCCAGTTCAGAAACGCCATGAACACTGGACTCCACATCCCTGACCCGGAAGTCAAGACTGGCCGTCTTCACCAGCTTCACTTCTTCCCGTTCCGCACCGTTATTGGATACCGAATCAGCTGCCTGGCCTGACCCGGCTTTTTGATCTGCCTGATAGCTGTCATTACAGGAGGTGCACAGAAAAGCCATTACCAATAAAGGGAGCCAATAGCGGAAAGATTTCATATAGCCTATTTGCTATTGATACCAGCTTCCTGTGATTAGTAACCCAAGCCCTTTCTTAAATTTTCGGATGAAAGCCCGGGCATGTGAGGTCTTTTCTCGGTATTTGAAGCGGCCCAGAGTGCTTCTTGCGTAGGTTGCGCCCCGATGGGGCACTGGGGGCGTGAGGGATCCTTGATGTCCCAGGGCTAAAGCCCTGGGTTACCTTTATTTCGCCCCTACGGGGCGGTGCGCTTCTTCAAATGGAGCACATCCCTCAATGGAGGTATATCGAAGCCTTTGGTAGGTGATTGTTCTACTATCCTGAGCTATCTTACGCGGTTACATTTTCCCCTAATCCCCTAATCCCCTAATCCCCTAATCCCCTAATCCCC
>CBHWDR010000711.1:0-1994 GCA_966112575.1 uncultured Chitinophagales bacterium | reverse complement strand
AATCGGCGAGCGTCTTCCCCCTCATGGCCGACTGTCTCGTTTGCCACAGCAAGCCCGACCCGCCCTTCTCCTGCGAGAAGTGCCACAACAACGTGCCCGCCCTGAAGCCCGTCAACCACAGCCGCGACTTCATCGACCGCCACAACCGCAACACCGAAGGCCTCGACCGCTCCACCTGCTACACCTGCCACGGCAAACAATTCAACTGCCTCGGCTGCCACTAAATTAGGGACAGGCGACTGAAGTGCACCCTTAGGGTGAGACAGCGAAATTAGTGACAGGATACCGTTCGCTGTAAAAGGCTATGGTTAATGAGGTTGCTGGAGCAGAATGGGAGGCGGTTGGAGAAGCGGAAGCGGGCACTGCAGGAGTGTACCCCGCCAGGAATATCCAACCGGGAAACTCATTCCGATGAGAGGGAGGGCGAAGCCCTCCCTGCCCAATCGAGGAGGGGCATCGGGATAGATTTCCCCGATGCCTGAGAAAACTCATTCAATAAGCCGCCGCGAAGCGGCCTCCTTATTCTCCCTCGCCGCCGACGCGCGTTCAAACTCGTCGGGTGAGAGATAGCCGAGCGCGGAATGCAAACGCCGGACGTTATAGTATTCCTCAATAAACTGTGTGAGGTTGATGGCCAATTCCTCCATCGTCGAGAAGCTCGAACAATGGATCTCCTCGGCCTTGATGGTCTGCATGAAGCTCTCGCAGAAGGCATTGTCGTAGGGGTAGGCCCTTCGACTCATGCTGCCAACCAGGTGATTCAGCTTGAGCTCAGTGACATAGGCCGCCGAGGCATACTGAACACCGCGGTCGGAGTGATGCATCAGCCCTGCCGCTGGTCGCCGCTGGGCAATGGCTTGCCGCAGGGCCTGGAGGGGCAGGCTGGTAACGATGTTGCGATCCAGCGCCCACCCCACGACACGCCGTGAGTAGACGTCCAGCACGATGGCCAGAAAGACAAACTCCTGGCGCAACCGGATATAGGTGATGTCGGCCACCCAGATCTTATCTGGCGCAAAGGCCTGTAGAAACGGTGCCAGATTCGGAAACACCGTCAGATTGTGGTCGGAATCAGTGGTCACGAACTTCTTCTTGCGTACCGCCAGCAGGTTGTCCAGCCGCATCAGCCGCAACACCTTCTTGTCGTTGACCACCCAGCCCAACCGGCCCAGTGCCCGCCGGATTCGTCGATAGCCGTAGCGCCGGTGGCTCAGGCTGATCTGCTGGATCTGCGACCGCAGTTCCATGCCCGCTTCGACGGCTTCGGCCTTCTCCCAATCCCGGTAGTACCCGGCCCGGCTCACCCGGCCCAACTCGCACATCCGCTCCACGCTCAATTCGCCTTGCTGCCGGGCTTCGAGCCGGATTTGCTCGTAAACCCCGTTACGCCAGAGTCGCTTTTGCGCTGGCGCTGTTGTTTGATTCGCTGCAAGGCACCCTTGAAAAAACGGTTCTCGGCTGTCAGCGTACCCACCAGCCGTTCCAACTCGGCAATCCGCTCCTGGGCCTCTTCCTCCCGTTCTTTCTCTGCCTGTACGGGCCGGCCTGCCTGCCGCAACGGCCGCCCTTGTTCTATGGTTGCCTTCCACCGGTAGAGAACTTGTCTTCGCACCTTGAGCTCTCTGCTTATGCCTTCTACGTTTTCGCCCTTTCGCATCCGCTCTACTGCGGCACTCTTCAATTCCGCGCTATGCCGTCGATTACCCTTTTTCGGCTTCGCGACTGCTTCTTCCATTGGGAGTCCGTTCTCCGTTTACCGTTCACCGGAAAACTGTCACCAATTATCGTGTCTCACTTTAGGGGTGCACTCCATCGCCTGTCCCTAATTAAGCCAGGTGCGAAGGAGGGTGTTGAGGGTGGGGAGGTCGAGGGGGCCGGTGATAGGGAGGGGGAGGTCGGGCGGGGCGAGGCATAGCATTTCGTCCATGCCTTCGGCCATGAAGAGGTAGGCCGTGTTGTTGCGGTACTCGACGTATTTGCCGGCTTCCTGCCAG